>JANNCH010000384.1:0-15392 GCA_031386315.1 Pseudobdellovibrionaceae bacterium | reverse complement strand
GTGTTTCCAAGTTCGCCGCCCAGAGGCGAGCTTGGTACAACTTCTACCTTTGTGATAGCTTTGCCAATAATATTTGGTGGCACCATAGATGGGTGCGAGAAACCATTGATCAATGATTTCATTTCTGAAGTGAAGGTTTCGTAGTACTGAATCAATGTTCGTTTCGAGTCTTCGAGTTCAGCGATAGCGTTGGATGAAAAGTGAAATAGTAAAAATATAATTCCTGAACAAATCAAGACCGAGAATAAAACCAAAATGAGTGCCGCGGGCACATTGGGGACCTTGCGTTTGCGCAGCTCTAAATACCAGGGATCTAAAAGTGCCAGCAAAAAGAACGAAGAAATAATCCATGCAAAAATTTCTGCCGCCGAGTGCATAAGGTTCCCAAAGGCTAAAACGGCAATGATCCAGATTGGTAAGATTAAGTATCTTGTGGAATTATTATTTTGCATCGGTTTCTCGTGATTGTTTGCGCTAAAAAAAACGTCGAAGTTCTTACAAACTTCGACGTCATATATCTTACGAATAGTTCAGAGAAAATCTAGCTAGGTTTAGCTTTGCCTTTTTTAGCAGCCAATTCTTCCGGGGACATTCCCCATGGAGATGTTTTTACTTTGTCTCCACCTTTGCCGCCAGGACCACCTCGGCCGCCACCTTTAGGGCCGCCTTTGCCAACCGATGCCGCAGCAACTGGTTTTGGAGGAGCAATGAATTCAGGAACATAGAAATGCTCTTCGATTTGAACGGCTTTAGCAGGTTGAGTTTCGCCTTCAGTTAAAGTCGCAACAAAAACGCGTTTTAAAGCTGTTTGATTTTGAGAAGCAACGTCCAATGCATTCACGAAGAATTTTAATTTATCGCCTTCAAGTTTGTAAGTCGTCGCCAAGTTCTCTTGGATCTCTTCCGGAGTTTTTCCTTCAGCAGATAAATTTGATTTAAGTGCCAAAGCTTTAGTTAGATTGAAAACTGAAAATTCAGTAATTAGTTTCATGAGGAATATCCTTCGTTATGATTGAGGGGCTATAATGGTCAAAAATGCCTCTTGCGTCAATAATCTTGTGCTTGCGGAGTGCATAATTAGGGGCTTATATGGCGCCATAACCAAGGAGTTCCAATGCTTTACGCAAATACAGCCCCCCAATTTACTAAAATGCTTCAGAATTTAGTCCAAATCCTCGATAAAGGCGCTGAATATGCAAAGGGCCGTGAGTTTGACGTAGAGATATTGGCCAACGCTCGTTTGGCTCCAGACCAGTTCAACTTTATCCGTCAAATCCAAATCACTTGTGATACAGCAAAGTTGGCTTGTGCTCGTTTGACGGGTAAAGATGCTCCATCTTTTGATGATTCTGAAAAGACATATGCTGAAATTAAAACCCGCGTTGAAAAGACCATCAGCTATTTGCAAACTGTGACTGCAATAGACTTTGAAGGTGCCGATGAAAAACACATCACGCAACCACGTTGGGAAGGCAAATACCTAACAGGCAAAGAGTACGCTGAACAACATGCGATTCCAAATTTTTATTTCCATATGTCAACGGCCTACTCGATTTTGCGCTACAATGGTGTGCCCGTAGGTAAAAAAGATTACTTGGGTGCAATGCCATACAAAAAGTAGGGTATCTTTTATTTTAAATCGGAGTGGCCTCTGATTTATTAAGCGCGGTTCAGGTGAGCAGACCTCGATAAAGTGGCTGCTCATCTATGCCCTCAAACTTGTGGGCTCCAAAATTTTGTGATGTTGTTCTTAGACATCGCCTTCAAGAATCCAAGTATCTGGATCCTCGTAAAGCATTTCTAAAAGACCATCTTCAAACAGATGATCGCCTTCGAAAAGATCATGCAAAGAAAGCGATTGGGCGGTCAGTTTTTTATAAGACTCTACTTTGCTCAGGTATTGCTCTTTAGTCATCGATGGCTTTGCCAGTGGCTTTTTAACAAGCTTTTGCCCAAAGATCAGGGTGTCATAGCTGTAGCTGTTAAAAACCAGAGCCTCTAAAGCCGTGTGCGGAGTATTTGAACCAAAGTTGCTGGCACTTAAAGGTTGTCGCTGATCAAAAAGATCTAGCACCAACTGTGCATCGCCGATATTGACATTTTCGCGGCACCATTTCCAGAATGGAGTGTCCGAGTGTTTATTGAATCGATAGTGAATCCCTAAAAACCAGCGGAATGTGTCCCATGTAGCCGCCACTTCCTGGTTAAGGCCAGCGATAGAACTGGTGTCGGTAAAAGATTGGGGCATCAGGCGGCACAACAACATAATGCTATGAATGGCGGTTTGAATTGCGGTCGACTCAAGTGGTTCGATGAACGCGTAGGCATTGCCAATGGCGAATACATTTTTATTCCAGGCTTGTTTATGGCGTCCTGAGCGAAAATTAACGATTTTAGGGTTACGAATCTCACCGAAGCGATTTTTTAATTCAGCTAAGGCCTCTTCTTCGCTGCAAAATTGTGAAGAGAAAACATAGCCGTAATGATCTTCTTTGCGCATCGGAATCTTCCAACACCAACCATTGTTCATTGTAATCACCGAAGTGAACGAATTCACAACATTATTATTTGGCAAATCAAAGGTCATGGCTTTGTCGGTGATCAAAGTTGATTTAAACGGAATGAATTCTGTTTTTAATGTTTGTCCTAAAATCTTTGAACGAAATCCCGAGCAATCCACATACATATCAAAAGAAAGTGAAGTGCCTTCTTTGGTTTCTAGAGATGAAACAAAACCATTGTCGTCTAGTTTTACAGTGTCGACCTCGGCGTCGATGATCTCGATTTTTCTTTGACGAAGTGTTTTGTTCAGAAAACGAATGAGTTTTTTATTATCAAGGTGGTATGAGAAAGGAATGCTACCAAGCATTGAAATTAAATTGCCTTCTTCGTCGCGCAAAACAGGGATTTTATTTTCATTCATCAACATCGAAGGCCAGTTCGCATTGTCGATGGAATTCTCATAATAGTAAGACTCGTATTGATGGCCAGCAAAAAAGTTGAAATTGAATTTATCCCCGGGCTGGCCCCAATCAAAACGAATTCCTAGTTTTAATGTTGGCTCGACCTCGCGAAAAAATTCTTGTGGATCTATCTCTAAGCCTTTGTGTAAAAATGGAACGAT
Source organism: Pseudobdellovibrionaceae bacterium (assembly GCA_031386315.1). Lineage (GTDB taxonomy): Bacteria > Bdellovibrionota > Bdellovibrionia > Bdellovibrionales > Bdellovibrionaceae > JANNCH01. The sequence continues at coordinate 12,268 of JANNCH010000384.1, read as the reverse complement.
TTCAGTTGTGGTGGATTCACCGACTCCGATAACAGGTATTTTGCTGGATTCGATAACTTTGACTTTGATCTGTGGGTGGTACTTTTGCAACGCTAGTGCTGTGAGATATCCAGCAGTTCCGCCACCGAGTACGCCAATTGTTTTAATCGTAGTGGTGGGGCACTTTGGAAATTCTAGATAACTAAGATCGAAGGCATTTTCAATATGATCAGCAATTGTTTTCATAATTATTTTTTCCCACAAAACTGTTCGGGCTTGATATCATAGGTGGGCATACATGGGCCAGGCAACCAAACGTTGTCTTTGTTTGTGTAATAGCCATAAAACCAGATCAGGTGGTCATTCTGTGAAGACGGGTAGGTGTGATTTGGCATTACGTCTGGAATCACTCCGTTGAGCGAATAACACCAGCCGTGGGCGCGCATTTCTGTATCTGAAATGACTTCCATGGCTTCTAGTCCTGTGGGTGAGTTATAGATCGAACTAAAATTCAGTTCGGTTCCTTCATAGGGGATTTTGTTGTAATCTAAAATCTCGACAGTGATTTCGCCAATAGATAATTTGATATCAGTGAGCTGTTTGCCTGCGTGGGCAGCTTTATTACTACAGGGGCCGTAGATTTCCCAATAGATTGCCTGGGCGTTGAGGCTAAAGAGTAATCCATAAAGCATTGTAATCGCTGTTATTGCAGACAAAACATTTTTTTTCATAGCCCGGTGTCTTAACGTATAAATTCGCTTGAGGGTACTATATTTTGAGCCTAATCTGCGACCATGAAACCACTACTCAGAGGCCACTTTCATCAAGCCGCTTTTTTCATAGCCATCGGCGCCTGTGCCGTGCTGATTTCTGATGCCCATGGATCTACCCAGGTTTGGGCCACCCTGATTTATTCACTGAGCTTGATCAATCTTTTAGGGACCAGTGCCCTTTACCATAGGCCACAGTGGGATGTTGCCCCGCGTGCGTTGATGCGCAAGCTGGATCATGCCGCTATTTTTATTCTTATCGCCGGGACTTGCACGCCCATCTGTTTGATCGGCATCCCAGAAACGGGTGGCGCCACCCTATTGAAGGTTGTATGGATCGCAGCCCTCTTTGGTGTTTTGCAGTCCATTTTTTGGGCTAAGGCCCCTAAGTTTTTGGCTGCTATTTTTTATGTCGGCATGGGTTGGCTTGCATTCCCTTACGTCCCTGAAATTCGTCAGGCGCTGGGGGGTACGCAGCTAGCGTTTATGTTAATTGGCGGCGGGATATACACTGCCGGTGCCGTTGTCTATGCGACTAAAAAACCAAATCCTTCGCCCAAGTATTTTGGCTACCACGAGATTTTTCATCTCATGGTCGTCATTGCTGCGGGCTTTCACTTTGTTGTGATTTCATCGTTGCTTTAGAGCGATGTTAAAGAGTTCAGCAAACTTACTCGCTCACAATCTTAATTTGAAATTTACGTCCTTTGATTTTCCCATCACGTAATTTTTCAAAGGCTGATTTTGCATATTGTGATGAGATAGCAACGTAAGAATATTTATCTTGGATTTCAATTTTACCAATATCACCAGCTGTTAATTTAGAACCTTCAGAAGTCAGAGCACCCAAAATATCGCCGGGGCGTAATTTGTCTTTGCGGCCACCTGAAATTGAAAGTGTCTGCATAACTGAAGTGCGCAAAGATTTACTGAGGCCAAATTGATTTTTAAATCCCAAGCTTGGTTTTTCAAATTTCGCGCTGGCGATTTTTTCAAGTTCCATGACTTTCAAAGCATCTCGTTTATCTGCAATGACGACGGCTGTTCCACTTTTGCCGGCACGGCCCGTGCGTCCAATACGGTGCAAATAGGTTTCGGCCTGCGCGGGAAGATCATAATTGACTACTAACTCAAGATTTTCGATATCCAGTCCACGTGCGGCCACATCGGTAGCAATTAAAATACGGTAGCTGCCATTGCGAAACAAAGTCATCACACGGTCACGTTCGCGTTGCTCAAGGTCGCCGTGAAGGCTGGCACAACTGACATCTTGCTCGCTGATTTTTTCGAGCAATTCATTGACGGCAATTTTTGTATTGCAAAAAATTATGGTCGAATTCGCAGGGTGTTGTTGCAGAATACGCATCAAGGTGTTGGCTTTTTCATCAGCAGCACATTCGTACACCACCTGTTGAATCTGTGCGGTGGCTTCAGTGCCTTCTTCAATAGTGATGTGCTGTGGATTTTTTTGATATCTACGAGTGAGATCCAAAATAGATTCTTGAAAGGTTGCCGAAAACAATGCGGTCTGTCTTTTTTGCGGTAATTCTTTGATGATGGCTTTGAGTTCTTCGGCAAAACCCATTTCAAGCATTTTATCAGCTTCATCTAAGACAAGTGTTTGAATATTGCTGAGCTCAATGCGGGCGCGGTCGATATGATCTAAAACTCGTCCGGGGGTTCCAACAGCGATGTGGGCACCGTTACTAAGGGCCTCGGCTTGTTCGCGCCCCGGTTGGCCACCCGTCAATGCGACTACTTTAAGGCCTTCAATTTTACGACCTAGTTTGCGAATTTCAGAAGTCACTTGAGCCGCAAGTTCACGAGTAGGGCAAAGGATCATGGCCTGCAGCTGACGATTTTCAACATCTAGTTTGTTTAAAATGGGTAGGGTAAAGGCCGCTGTTTTACCGCTGCCGGTTTTACTCTGACCTATGATATCAGATCCTGCTAAAAGCGGTGGCAATGCCTGTGCCTGAATGGGGGTCATCTCGTTATAGCCCAGTTCAGAAAGGACGGCGAGAAGTTCAGGCGCAAAGTCTAACGTTGAAAAGTTTGTCATAGTGGTGAAGGCATAGCAGGTTTTATCTTTGATGGGCGCAAAAAAGTGAGTTAAGACCAGCTATTGGAAAAAATAACCCGCAAACGTAAAACAAAGGCACCGTGTCCTGTCTGTTTCTTAAATCAGACTCTGTGTATTTGTGCGCATATCCCAAAGCTTGATTTGAAAACGAGGGTCTGTCTTGTTATTCACGCCAAAGAACTCAAGCGCACCACAAATACAGGTCGCCTAGCTATGCATGCGTTGATCAATAGTGAGATGCGAGTGCGCGGGGATACCCGAGAGGCCTTGGATCTAACTGATTTGCTTGGGCCCGAGTATCACCCCCTTTTGTTCTATCCTTCGGATGAGGCTGCTGAGCTCAATGCTGAATATGTGAAAGGCATTACTAAACCCGTGTTGCTGATCGTACCGGATGGAAACTGGCGTCAAGCAAGCAAAGTTCACTATCGCCATCAAGAGCTAAAAGATGTTCCACGAATTAAAATAGCCACTCCGAATGTTTCCAAATACCATTTGCGTGCAGAAAGCAGTGAAGAGGGCATGGCCACGTTGCAAGCTATTGCCTATGCCATAGGAATCATCGAAGGTCCTGAGGCCCAAGAGAAACTTATGGCGTTGTACAATGCCAAACTCGAAAATACCCTCATCGGTCGCGGGCATCTAGAAGCTTAAACGTGCAGCCAGTATTCATCAGTGCATACGTTGTTTAAAACTACGCATTGGCGATTGCTCAAATTTAGTTTTATGAGTGGTTCAAATTAATTAAGGGGACCCCGATGAAATACTATGTTTTGATTATGACTTTTTTTGAGTAATGCAGTTTTGCTTCTACTGCTTGGGAATCACTTCAGTGTGGCGAAGTTGCAGTCGCAGCTGCGATGAAAGAGCTTGAAATATCCCGTGCAGAATTTGACAAAGAATTGTCTTTGTTATGGGCTTGTAAGTCCAAAACGAATTCGAAAAAAAGAAGAGATTCAATTTGGTGATAGCAGCAGTCTTGTGGGTGTTAGCTTAGAAATCAAAAACGGCAAGTGCCTTGTTAAAGATGTTTACACTGGCAAAAATGATGGTGATATTGAAGTCGAAGCCACGGCGGCAAGCTGTCTTCCGTAATTAGACAACATCGTCGGGTTTGAGCTCGCAATTGAAATCTTTATCACCATTTTCGATTTGGATTGTCGGGTGGTGGATGTTGAAGTCTTTTTTTAGCTTTTTAGAGATGCGGTCAAGAAAGTGATCGCCCTCTAGATTTTTTGGTACCACCAAATGCACAGTCAGTGCATTTTCGGTGCTGCTGAGAGCCCAAATATGCAAATCATGGACCTCAGTAACACCTTCAAGTTTTTCAAAGTACTCGCGCACTTTGAGGGCATCCACGTCGTCAGGTACCGCATCAAGCGATAGCTTCACAGAATCTTTAAGCAGTCCCCAAGTACCAACAACAATGATCACGCAGATCACTAAGCTAATCGCCGGATCCAGCCAAATCCAGTTCGTATATGAAATCACGATGCCCACGATAACCACACCCGCTGAAATCAAAGCATCTGCCGCCATATGCAAGTAAGCCCCACGTATATTGATATCTTTGTGACGATCTCGCATGAATAGCATCGCAGTGGCCCCGTTGATCAGAATACCAATGGCCGCAACGATAATCACGGTTGTGGTTTGAATCGGGTGAGGACTCCAAAATCTTTGAATGGCCTCTAGCGCGATGGCCCCGATGGCAACCAGTAAAATCACCGCGTTTAGAAGCGCCGATAAAATCGATGAGCGCCGCAAACCATAGGTGAATTTAGTAGTGGGTTTTTTACGTGATAGCCAAACCGCCCCCCACGCAATCACCAGTCCGATAACATCGCTTAAGTTGTGGCCCGCATCGGCCATCAAGGCCAATGAGTTTGCCAAGTAACCATAGAAGGCTTCAGTCACGACGAAAATGATATTCAGTGCAATCCCGACAGCAAAAGCCGTATCATAATTTTTCGGATCGACGGCATGGCTGTGGTGATGGTGGTGACCTTGGCCCAAGTGACTGCCAGAGTGAGAGTGTGAATGGTGATGATGCGAATCGTGCTGGTCAGCCATATTAAGCTTTCGACTCTTCTTGTTTTCTACGAAGGTAATAATCAAAATTGCCGTCGTAAGTTCGCAAATGATTTTTATCCACTTCAAAAACCCGCGTCGTTATTGCGCGCAAGAAGTGTCGATCATGGGATACAATCATCACAGTGCCAGGGAAGTTCTTGATGGCCTCAAGGAGTACTTCACGAGACATAATATCTAAGTGATTCGTGGGCTCATCCAGAATCAAAAAATTCACCGGGTTGGCTAAAATGGTGGCCAGAACCACACGACTTTTTTCACCACCGGATAAAATTGAAATTTTCTTTTCAGCCTCTTCGCCACTAAATTTAAAAGCCCCAAGTAAACTGCGCACAGTGCCCACAGAAGCATTTGGCACACGTGCGTGGACTTCATCTAGGATTGTGCAACTAGGGTCTAAAACATCCAATGAATTTTGACTGAAATAGCCTACAGAAATAGAGGCTCCAACGGTCGCTTTGCCTTCGGTAGAATCTGTGTGGCCCGCAATGATCTTTAGCAAAGTTGATTTGCCGGCACCATTCACTCCAACGACGGCGATACGATCCATGCGTTTTACAAGGGCATCAGCACCCGAAAATACTAATTTTTTACGTCCATCTTCGTGAGTCCAACTTTTACCCAGCTTTTCAAGGCGAACAACATCATCACCGCCACGGGCAGGTGTTGGCCATTCGAATTTAATGGCGCTGATTTCGGGTGGGATTTCAATGCGATCAATTTTATCTAATTTTTTCACACGTGATTGCACTTGTGCTGCATGCGAAGCGCGGGCTGCAAAGCGAGCAATGAATTCTTCTTCTTTCGCAAGCATATCGTCTTGGCGTCGAGCTGCTGCAACAAGTTGTTCTAAGCGGATCGCTTTTTCACGCACGTAAAAGTCATAGTTGCCCGTGTAATTTGTAATGGTCTTATTGGCCACTTCAACGATTTTAGTGCAAAGACGATTCATAAACTCACGATCATGGGAAGTCATAAGCAAGGCGCCCTTATAGTCTTGCAGCCATTGTTCAAGCCAGATGATGGATTCTAAGTCTAAGTGATTTGTTGGCTCATCCATTAGCAAAACCTGTGGATTCAGGACAAGGATTTTAGCCAGAGCAATACGCATTTTCCAACCACCACTGAAGCTTTCAGTCGGACGGTTGTAATCTTCGGGGCCGATCCCAAGACCTGTTAAAATTTCAGCCGCACGCACATCCAAGTCGTAGCCACCCAGTCGTTCGAAGTCACCTTGGACTTCGCCGTACTCTTCTAGAATTTTGGTCATCTCGTCATCCGAAATATTTTCAGTGGCTGAATCTTCAAGACGTTTTTCGAGGAACTTCATGCGTTCGGTGAGGGCAGGCAATTTACCGGCGGCCGATTTGACCTCTTCCAAAGCTGAGCGACCCTTCATTTCTTCGATGTTTTGAGAGAAGTAGCCTACGACCGTGCGGTCGGATTTAGAGATGGTGCCAGAATCGTACCCCTCTTCGCCCATGATAACTCGAAAAACTGTCGTTTTTCCGGCCCCATTGGGACCGACGAGTCCGATCTTTTCGCCTTCATTGATTTGAAAAGATGCATTTTTATATAAAATTCTATCGCCGTATTGCTTGCTTATATTGGATACATGGATCATATAAGAGGGATACTAAACGCGTGTCGCAATGGCAAGCGTGTATTTAATTCCATCTGATTAAGCGATCCTAGTTTTTACGGGCTTTTCGTCCGTTCTTCGAGTAAGTTGCAAAATCTTAAAGCGGACTATAAGAAGCACCCAGTGCATGGCGGACGTTAAACAAGGGTTTAACTTTATCCACCGAGGGCAGTGATTGGCTTCTAAAGACGCCAAACACGAAAGGTTCCCATGACTCCCACTGCGGATGTATCTCCTGAAGAAAACGAAACCCCCGTCGAAGTACCAAGTTTTGCACAATTCAATTTGAGCGAAGGTATTACGAAGGCCATGAAAGAGATGGGTTTTGTTAGCCCAACTCCAATCCAAGAACAGGCTTTGCCTTTGTTGCTTGGCGACTCGCACGACTTTATTGGTCTTGCTTCCACTGGTACAGGTAAAACTGGCGCCTTTGGTATTCCACTCATCGAGCGTATTAATGCTGATGATAAAAGCACTCAAGCCTTGGTATTAAGCCCTACGCGCGAATTGGCTTTGCAAGTGGCCGAGCAGATCGAAAAATTAGGTAAATACAAAGGTGTTCGCGTTGTTACCATTTATGGTGGTGCGAGCTATACGACTCAAATCAGCGGCGTTAAGCGCGGTGCCCACATTATTGTGGCGACTCCGGGACGTTTGATTGATTTCTTAGAACAAAAAATCGTGAAACTCAGCGCTGTGCAAACAGTGGTTCTGGATGAAGCCGATGAAATGATCTCGATGGGTTTCAAAGACGATCTTGAAACAATCTTGAAAGCCACTCACCCAGAGACTTCAACATCAACTCGCGCGGCTTGTAAAACTTGGTTGTTTTCTGCAACGATGAGTTCAGATATTCGCCGTGTTGCAAACCTGTATTTGGAAAGTCCAAAAACTGTGCAAATCAATAAATCAGGCGGTTTGTCTGATTCTGTTGAGCAAATTTACTACACAGTTAAAAACTCTCACAAAGTGGAAGTTCTAGGCCGTATCTTGCAAATCAATCCTGATTTTTACGGTATCATCTTTTGCCAAACAAAAGCCGAAGTGGCTGACGTAGGTGACGCTTTGACTCGTCGTGGATTCCCAACAGAATCATTGCACGGAGATCGCACTCAACGTGAACGTGAAGTAACTCTTAAAAAATTCCGTAACCGCGAAGTTCAAGTCATCGTTGCAACAGATGTTGCAGCCCGTGGTTTGGACGTGAAAGATTTGACTCACGTTGTGAATTACAATCTTCCTTGGGATACTGAGTCTTACATTCACCGTATTGGTCGCACAGGACGTAACGGTAAAAAAGGGATCGCTATCAGCTTGATCAATCCTGAGCAGTTGCGTTCATTGAAGCGTGTGCAAATGGCCACTCGTGTGACCATGGGTAAAGGCAAAGTACCTACTGCTGATGACGTTGCTATTATGAAAATCAAGCAAGTCTTTGCTAAGATCTTGGCTGTTGATGTGGTTTCGCCACAATTTTTATTGGCGCAATCTTACATCGAAGATTTAGTAAAAGATCAAGAAAGCGATTTTGCAACCATGACTCGTGAAGAGTCCATGGCTCGCTTCATCACAGCTTATTACCCACAGGTTTTCATCAAATCGGATCTACAACTTGATTTCGTTGGCGATCGTATTCCTCGTGAATTGATGACCGGCGAAGGTGCTGGCGGTTACAGTCGTCCACCGATGGGTGGCCGTTCAGGTAATGGCGGCGGCGGATACCGCAATGACCGCGGCGGGGACCGTGGAGATCGTAATTCCAACAGACCTCGTCGTAGCTACGATGGTCCTCGTGCAGAGTACGAGCGTCCAAATCGTGATGCGGCTCCAGCAGCAGATCGTGATTCTCGTCCAGCTCCACGTCGTGAAGAAGGTGCTGATAGCAGACCGCCACGTCGTGAGTACGGTGGTCCTCGCCGCGAAAGCAGCACGGATTCTCGTCCAGCACGTCGTGATTTTTCTGACAGCGCCGACAGTCGCCCAGCTCGTAAAGACTATGGTAGCGACAGTCGTCCGGCAGCTCCGCGCCGTGACTCTGGTGATGCTGACAGCCGTCCGCGTAGAGATTATGCAGCAGCTCCAGCTCGCAGAGATGCGGGCGATCGCCCTGTACGTCGCGAAGCTTCTACAGAAGGTGCGGCTCGTCCGTTCTTTCGTAAGTTCGATAAAGAAGGATCTTCTTCACCACGTCGTGAAGAGTCTAAAGGGATCGTTCGTCATCGTCCTTCTGATAAAAAAAGTCGTTTTAAGGAATAGCTTTTGCTATTTATCTTTTGCGAAGGTTGGGGAAACCTGACCTTCGCAATTTCCAATGTTTCTAATTAAAAAGCCGAACCGGGAAACCAGTTCGGTTTTTTTTTGCTGAACATGGCAACTGACATTCATAGAAAAAACACCATTTCCATTAAAACATTTCACCGCACAATGGTGAGACGCTTTTCTGTACAATAGGTTCTCTTTCTTTAAATGAGAATTTGTTTTAGAGTAACTACTTTAGACATGTGGAAAGCTCCCGATAAGTTCTTGGGATTAAATTTACCTAATGCGGTTGTGTCCAGGGTAGGTGTGTATGCGCTGACCATGTCCTTTCTATTAGAGGTCAATAGGCCGTTTGCCTTTAATAAATATACTTTGTCATTTATCAGCATCTTGTGATCTGCTTGCAGTTAAGGGGATCATAATGAGTGCTGCGGTAATAGTTAAATCTTCGAAGAAACAAATTTTCAGTTGGGCTTTATATGACTGGGCGAACAGTGCATTTTCGACCACGATCATGGCCGGATTCTTCCCGGTGTTTTTCAAGAAATTTTGGAGCCTGGGGACAGACCCAATTGTAACGACAGCTCGTTTAGGCATGGCTATTTCTGTTTCGAGTTTTCTAATCGCCATGATGACACCTACTTTGGGTGTGATTGCAGATATGCGTGGTGTGAAGAAACGCTTTTGTATGCTGTTTATGATTATTGGCGCACTGGCCAGTGCTTGGATGAGTTATATACCTGCGGGTGCCTGGGTTCCAGCGATTATTGCTTATGGTGTATCGATGATGGCCTTCAATGCTTCTTGCGTTTTTAATGATGCTCTTTTGCCTGTGGTCGCCAAAAAATCTGAAATGGACTATGCATCATCATTGGGTTTTTCTTTAGGATATCTGGGCGGTGGTGTCTTATTTGCGCTCAATGTAGCGATGTATTTAAAACCAGTACTTTTCGGATTGCAAGATGGCACTCAAGCGGTACAAATGTCGTTTTTAACGGTGGGTGTTTGGTGGTTTATTTTTTCACTGCCAATGATGCGTTTTGTTCATGAGCCTAAGCCCGAAGGTAAATCGTGTGGTCTGATTGCCATGACCAGTGAAAGCATTGTGCGCTTAACCCATACCATCAAAGATTTGCGTAAAAACCATAATTTGCTTTTCTTTTTGTTGGCCTATTGGCTGTACATCGATGGTGTATATACCGTGATGACCATGGCCGTTGATTATGGAATTTCGATTGGGCTTGAGGCGGGGGATTTGATGACCGCTTTATTGATCACACAGTTCATTGGCTTCCCATTTGCTTTGCTATTTGGTTTTGTCACAAAACATTTTGGCTGTCGTTTGCCGATCCTCATTTGTATTATTGTCTATTCAATCACAGTTATTCTCTCGACATATATGCAAACGGCGATGCACTTTTATATCTTGGCCATGATTATTGGCATGGTGCAGGGTGGTGTGCAGTCACTGAGTCGTTCTTTATTCGGTCGCATGATTCCAAGTGAATCCAGTGGAGAATACTTTGGGCTTTTCAATCTGGTTGGAAAGTTTGCATCCATTCTAGGACCATTGCTAGTGGCCATTGGAGTTACTTTAGCGGGCAGTTCTCGCCATGGGATGACGAGTTTGCTTGTGCTATTTATTATTGGTGGGGTTTTGTTGTATCGTGTGAAAGAGCCTGAGACTCTGTAGCTGATTTTGTGACATCAACGGCAGAGTCGGTCGATGGCTGCTCTTCTTGGTGCTTCATGATTTCTTTGGCTTTGTTGCCAGTGATACCAACCCATTCAGGTAAAAAGAGTGTAACGGCGATATAAATCGCGGTGAGGATAACAAAAAATATGGCCATGGTGATTGCGATTTCCATTCGTGACTCCTTAGGGTGTTTCTAATATACTAGGCCCACGTTATTTTGTCCACACTATCGCCATTGCAAAGACTAGGAGCGCTTTTGGCTTATAATCCTCGGGACCATTATTTTAAAAAAGCGAAAGAGCAAAATTTTGCTGCGCGCTCAGTTTTTAAACTGGAAGAGATCGATCAAAAGTTCAAACTTTTTAAGTCAGGCCAAACTGTGCTGGACTTGGGCGCCTGTCCAGGGTCTTGGTCCCAGTATTCATCGCAGAAAATTGGAACAGATGGCCGGGTTTTAGGCGTCGATCTCAGTCCCGTGAATGTAAAACTAAAGAATGCGATTTTCATTCAAGCAGACCTGAGAGATCTTCAACTTGAAGGCATTTTCAAAGAGCACGGCTTTATTCCCCCTTTTGATTTGGTTTTGTCTGACATGGCGCCAAAGACCACAGGAATTCGTATCACAGATCAAGCGCGGTCCATGGAGCTCTGTGAGCTGGCGCTTAATATAGCACGAAAATTTTTAAAAAAAGACGGACATTTTGTCTGTAAGCTTTTTCACTCGGATGATTTTGCCGTATTACGCGATGACATCAAAAAAATTTTCCAAAAGTGTGAAATTGTTAAACCCCATTCGACCCGAACGATTAGCAAAGAAATATTTTTAGTAGGTCTTCGTAAACTAACGCCGCCAAATTCTTTGGAAGGCTAACCAAGGAGCTCCCATGAAAAGCATCGTTGTTTTATTCATTGGTCTTTTGTTCACAAGTGTTTCTTATGCCAGCCATTGTAAAACGGGTGATTTGAATAAATGCGCCGCAGTACTTAAAAAACTTCATAATGCGAAAGTCCCGCCCAAGAAATTTGCAAGCAGTTTTGATGATATCTGCGCTGAAAACGTAAAATTCAAATGTATCAAACGCACGGTTCGCGGTGATGTGAACGAAGAAATGAAGTACTCTGCTGACGAGCATCCTAAAGGTCATTTGTTTCAAATTAGTTTAGGCGGCGAAAACTTTATTTATATTCTAGATCTAAAATAATGGACCCATTGATCGTCTTTGAAAATGAACATTTTGTGATTGTAGACAAATCTTGCGGTGTGCTGAGCACTCCGGCGCGCTTTCAAGATCAAGACGAGCGGCCTTGTTTAGGGACTCTGTTGCAGTCGCAGTTAAAGATTCAAATTTTCCCGGTGCATCGTTTAGATTATGAGGTTTCAGGTTTGGTGATGTACGCCAAAAATGCAGAGGCCCACCGTATTAGTAATATGTGGTTCGAGCACAAACAGGTTATGAAAACTTACCGTGCCCTTAGCAATGGACCCAACTATGATCACTTGCCTGCGCAGGTAAATCGTAAGTCTGCTGAACTTGTGCAAGGTGTGGTGAGCGAGTGGAGGTGTCGAATTTTGCGCGGTAAAAAACGGACCTATGAAAATGTGCACGGCAAAGATTCTGTTACGCTAGCTTCTTTTTTAGGGTGTTTTGATGATTATTACCATTGGGATTTGAACCCTATCACAGGTCGTTCGCACCAGCTGCGCTACGAGATCCGGGCGATCGAAATCGGCCGCCGCGCCACCAACG
>JANNCH010000374.1:0-4943 GCA_031386315.1 Pseudobdellovibrionaceae bacterium | reverse complement strand
CAGCAGCTCCAGCATCCACTGCTGCGCCGGCTTGGGCAACAGCACTTTTTGGATAGATGCAGGTATCAACTCCTGAATTTGCGAAGCACGCCTGTGTGTTCGCATAAGAAAGGCTCGGCTGATTTTCAACTGCTGCAAAATTTTGCCCGCAGTTTTGAAATGCTAGCACACAAACAATGATTGAAAAAAAAGCAAACATGAAAGAGTAAAGTGACTTTTTAGAAGTCATTGAATCCTCCACTTTGAGATGTCAGATACGTATGCACTAAATATTCTTTAAGACCGCGCAGATCTAAAATTTTTCCACCATTGAAATAACTAGCGGCAGCTGCTGAACGATAGGAGCTCTCGCTTAGTGCAGTTTCAACCATTGAGGCCGTGTAATTGATATTATTTTTTTTGAAAAAGCTTATGACGAGTGCGCCAGCCCCCGCGACTTGCGGGGCCGAGTATGAGGTCCCAATACCTGTATTATATGAGTTGGGCATGCTTGTGTAGTAGAGGCCGCCCGAGCCCGGGGCTGCAATTTCAACATAGGTGCTGCTAATATTTGAAAATGAACTGCGTGTATTTGATTGTGCAACGACAGAGCCCACGGTCATCATACCCGCAATGGCCGAGCCATAAAGTGCAGGGATGGCATAATTCGAGGAACTAGTAGAAATCGTTAAACTGTCATTGCCGGCGGCAACTGCAATAAAAATGCTTTCATTAGATGCCGTTTGCAATGCGCTTTGCAAAGCTGCATTGGCACCATATCCAACCATAGAAATATTAATAACATTGGCTGAATTTGCACGCGCATAGTTGATGGCACTTACGATGTCTGAGATATAACCTTTGCCAAGACTATCTTGAACTTTCAAAGTCATAAGTCTAATGTTGTGACCCATGACGCCCGCAACACCGATGCCATTATTGCTCTGTGCCGCAATAATTCCTGACACATTCGTGCCGTGCCCGAAGTCATCTGCAATATTGTTATTACTGCTGACAAAGTTATAGCCAAAGTTTCCAGCACTGCTCCAAAGCTGATTTTGTAAATCAGGGTGGCTGGTGCTTATGCCCGAATCGATCACAGCAACAATAACGTCATTGACGCTGCCGTGCCCCTTGTCGCTGAAAAAGGCATAGGTTTCTTTAGCGCCAATGGATGTCATCTGAGTTTGATTGCTAAGAAATGGATCATTAGGCAGCGCATTGGCTGAAAGAATCGCATCATTTGCTAAACCTATAATGCAAGGATCGTTGTTTGCGAGTTCATTCAATTCAACCAAACTTAAATTTTTTGGTGTAGTCCAAGTGTAAGCTTGCTGATCTAAATTTGAAAATTCTTGTGTAGAATCATAGACACTTTGACTGAGTTCTTGGCTACTTTCTGTCATGCATTCGTTTGATGCGATAGCAATCAAGCGAGTACCTGCTGGGACTGTGTTTTCACCTGTGCCTGATTTTTGAAAAGCACCAGAACCATTATCTGCTGACAGCTGGATTTGTACTTTTGAGCTTTCGAATGGATTTGTTGTATTTGCTAGGGTGGTGACGTCATCTTGTTGCGAAGAAGTCGTCGCGCGATCAGAGCTTTGAAGCAGTCTTTGGCAATTCATAAAAAGCGTTGGCAACAATAGGCCCACGGCTAAAAATGAAATGTACAAAAAAGTTCTTTTTGGCTTCAAATGATCCCCAATTCTGACCTATGTATTATCGGGTTTTAGCAGGGGGCGCTAAAGTATCTAAATGAGATTCGGTGATATAAAATTGAGTGGACTACACATAAAATCCGCTATGTTGCACTGAAAAGAGTTGGACTGGACCAAGGTGCTTTGTTAGGTTCGCCGATAGGCACAGAGTGCAGCGGCTTCAACCGCGTAACTGGAGTAACTTGTTCTATGAAAATGATTTTCTCTGCTTTATTTGTATTAAGCTTGCTCACCTCTTTGAAGGTGGTGGCTAAAGAATACCCAATTTCATCGGGTCGTAGCATTGAACAACGTGCAGATTCACTTTTTGAAATGGTAACTAAAGAGCTTATTTTCACACCGAAACAACATGTGAAATTCAAGGCCATTCAGATGACAACCGAGCAGTTACGCCAATTGCTCAGCCAAATACCCAATGGCGAACAGACTTTTGAAGAGCAAACTGCTTATATCAAAGAATATATTGCCATCTTAAAGAGTTTGCCGACGGCGAAAGAGTTGAAAAATAAAGAATGCGAAGAGCATTCCGTAGACCAAAAAGCCGAACCACTTTTACAAAGTCTTTGTGGCCAAGTTACAACAAAAAATACATCTTTGAATAAGTCAGACAGTTCACCAGAAAGTAAGTCGAATTGACTCGGTCTAAAACTGCAAAGACACGTTTTCAACAAAACTAAAGAGTCGGTTTTAGATTATTCTGCTTTTTTAGGTGAGCAGACTATTTATTTGAGTATCGATCTGAGACTCGTAAACGACAACATGAATATATTTAGTTTTAGATGTGAGGGTCTATTTTTGAGACTGTTTTTGCGTTTTGTCACAGGCAAGATATATAAAAGCTTATTTATTCGTATCTTTAGCCGATAAGTAGTAGGCATCGGAAAAGGGGAATACAATGAAGCAGTACGTACGCTGGTCTATGTTATCGTTTATTGTCTGCTCTGTGGTTGGGCCTCTGCTTTTTCAAAACTGTTCAAAAGTTGATTTCACAGTTGTTAAGCGCGATATCAGTAGTAAAAATACTCTCAATGCCAGCGGCATTTGCAATGCGCCCGGAGTTACGATTTATCACGATGGCGATGTGACTTTAAGTGGGCCAAATATTGCGTACATAGGTGCCAAGCAAAGATTTCAAATAATTCTCAGCAATCCATGTTTGCAATTTTCAAACATTGTATGGCAAGCCGGCGATGGGTCAGCAAAGCAACAGGCCGTACCACCAATGACATACGATCATGTTTATACTAATCCTGGGCACTACATTGTTTCAGTTTATTTGGTGGGTAGTACACATCTGCCGATTCGCTTGGATCACGTGATTGATATCGTGGATGTTTGTCCGACTTCGGCTGCTTGTCAGTCGAGTGCTAGTCTGAATGTAAATCAATATGTCTTACATGGACCTAGCGTGGCCGCTGTGAATGAAGATTTGAGATTTTATATTGTTCCAGAGGCATCTTCACCGTCGGTAGTCGAAACTTGGAATTTTGGTGATGCCGCTGCAATCTCATCGCGTAGCTCGGTTACGAATCATTCATACTCAAATCCCGGTGTTTATACAGTGACTGCAAATATACGAACTGAAAACGGCGAAACCCGTACACTCAAGCATTCAGTGACGGTGGTGAGTGTCGTTGATAGTGATATTGCATCATGTGGCTTGTCTTCAATTTCATTGTTGGGGCAAACACGCTTAGCAGTTAATCAAAAAGGCCATTATCAAATACATCTGAAAGACTGCGAATTGCCAATGGCTATTCGTTGGTTCGTCGACGATGTTGAAGTGGATGGAAATGCTCAGTATTTAGATAAATCATGGGCGAATCAAGGTCTTTACCATATAGAGGCCCGCGTTTATGCCAATGTCGGTGATAGTACACCCAAATACGTTTTAAATTTAGATGTGTGGGTAACTAACTTGCTGACACCTTTAGATCTAGGGACGTCGAGCGAAAGCTTAACCTGCGGCATAATGTCTGAAGGTGCTCATGTGATCTTAGATAGCGAACTCACTTCAAAAAAAGTGGCCTGTGGAAATAATGGATTTAAAACTCAATACTTCAAAGGACAAAACGAATACGAATGTCGTACAAGAGCTTTAGTACTCATTAATCAAATGGGTACAATGGTTTCTGAAACCTCATGTCAAAATCAGTCCTGTGCAGCCCCAGGTGGTGCAACCATGGCCCCGGGTGAATCAAAAACATTCTATAGTGCCAGCTTGGCGCAAAATTCATGTGCCGATGTATCGCAGTCTAGAACATGCAATGGTGATACTGGAATTTTAGGCGGAGATATAGCGCATTCACTTTTGACTTGTCGTTCGGGTTGCGGTGCCTTCGGACTCGATGGCACGGAAAAAGAAATGCTTTCAACAGATACAATAGAAGAAGCTAAGGTTTGTACCAATGCAGAACCAGGTATTAATGATGTTTTTCAAAAGAAAATTCAACAAAAGTGTATCAATGGGACTGTCACTGATATTTCGACTTCAAAGGGTGGATTGATCACTGCCGGTGTGTGTCCGGTATATGCTTGGGTTTCAACAGGATGGGAAAGCTGCTCTGCCGATTGCGGCGGCACACAAGCAGCTACTTATTCATGTCAAGTCAATGGGGCTCTTGTTGCCCAGGTCCTCGAATCACGTTGTGGAATCAAACCCGCCTTGAGCCAAGTCTGTGACGGAAATTCCGCCGTGTCTCAAGTGTCCGCTGCTTTTGAATACGCCAATGCGACGGCGACTTGTCCAGCTAATAAAATTGGCTCAATCATCCGAGAGCGCGAAGTAACGACTACAATGTCTTGCCAAAATCATGTGATGACCCCAGATATTGTTAACAGTGCGTGGACTGAAAACACTTATTGTCGTGAGATAGTTCCGTTTCGTTGTAGCCAAGATAGCTTGTCGCCCTCGCAGGCCTATGGACGCTTGCGTTGGATGCAAAAGTGCGCAGCTTCAGTGTCGACAATTCAAGAATTCTTCAATCGCACTGCGAGTGAGCCCTATGCTCCGCAAAATGTGTTTGCAACTTCGGCGTCAGATATTGCTGGCGGACAAGTATCTTTTGGTCGCTTAACCTATGGGACATTCTTGAATGCAGATGGCAGTCCATGGGTTGCGCCTGCACCAGGAACTGCAGATTGGTCTGTATATAGTGGTGCCCAAGACTTGGATCTATCAAGCTATAGCTGTGATGTGCCATCAGGTGCCTACTTAGCCTCTGTTTGTACAAGTTCATGTGC
>JANNCH010000367.1:0-6735 GCA_031386315.1 Pseudobdellovibrionaceae bacterium | reverse complement strand
TCTATTATTCAAGACCGACCTGGATGGCCGGTCTTTCTGGGGCTTGGGGATAGGTCCCCAATTGCAGGACGCAGATACTATCTTTTGTCGCAAACCCACCTCTTAACCGAACGGCATTGACCATCGTCGCCGGCAGACCTCAAATATCGCACAACCGCAGATTTTGTTTTTACCTCTGGCGTATTTTAGTAAGTCTGGCCAGGACGGCCAGAATTCAGCGTTCCATGGATGGATGTACTTATGATTTCATTTATCACTGCTAGTATAAAAAAAGTCACACACACAAGCAGATGCATGCGTGTAAAGCAGCTGTCGGTAGATTGCTTTTTGTTGCTCTCGTAGTATACTTATAAAGAAACTAATTGTGAGGGTCTATCTATGAAAATTCATTCATCCAGTGTTATCTCGCCTGATGCCGAAATTGCCGAAGGCGTAGAAATCGGTCCCTATTGTTTAATTCAAGGTAAAGTCAAAATCGGTAAAGGCACGTTTGTTGAGGGCCATGTGACACTAGGATCCCGTTACGGAATTCTAGATATTGGCGAAAATAATCATTTTTCACCTGGTGCTGTGATTGGTGGGGCTCCTCAAGATGTGTCGTATAAAAATGAGCCCACGCGACTGGTGATCGGGAACAACAATGTTTTTCGTGAATTTTCTACGGTGAATCTTGCGACATCCAAAGGTGATTTGAAAACTGAAATCGGAAACAACTGCTATTTAATGGCCTATACCCACGTAGGACATGACTGCAAATTAGGTAACAATGTCATTATGGCTAATAACTCACATTTGGGTGGTCATTGTGAAATCGAAGATGGTGTGACGATTGGCGCAATGAGCGGATTCAATCAATTTACAAAAGTTGGCAAGATGTCTTTTATTGCTGGCAGCAGTATTGTGAATAAAGATATTTTGCCTTTTTCACGTGCTCAGGGAAACTACGCAGTGATCCGGGCAACAAATAAAATTGGATTGCTACGCAAAGGTTTTTCGAAAGAAGAAGTTACGAACGTTCACAAGGCAATTCGTATTTTGATCATGGGCTCACATACAGTGGATGAAGGTTTGGCGCGCATTCATAGCGAATGCACTATGTCTGAAAATATCGAGTACATTATCAACTTTTCAAAAAGAGCTAAACGTGGCCTAGCTTTAGACAGAACTCCTAAAGGGGCAGGTGAAGATGAGTAAGCGTACACTAAGAGCAGCCGTCGTCGGTGTGGGCTATCTAGGCAACTTCCATGCACAGAAGTATCTTCACAATCCAAATGTAAAATTAGTGGGTGTCTGTGATCACTCGCCTGCTCAGGCCGATAAAATTGCAGCAGATCTTGGTGTTGCGTCTGTTCACAAAGCAGAAGACTTGGTCGGTCAAGTTGATTTAGTGACCATTGCTACGAATACATTGAATCATTTTGAAGTCGCAAAAATGTTTTTAAGTAATGGTGTGCATGTAAATGTAGAAAAACCCATCACTGCGACTTTGCCCCAGGCCACAGAGCTTGTAGAGCTAGCGCGTGCGCGCAATTTGAAGTTGGCAGTCGGCCATATTGAAAGATTTAATCCAGCGATTTTAGAACTACGCAAGCATATGAAAAACACCAAGATCATCGAGCTTACACGTGTGGCAAATTATAAAGCGCGTGGAGCAGATGTCAGTGTGCTTCATGATTTGATGATACATGATATGGATTTGTTGTACTGGTTATCAGGCAGTGAAATTGAGTCCATGCATGGCGCTGGTATTAAGTTGATCTCATCAACGATGGATACTGGCACCGTGAGCTTTAAAATGAAAAATGGAATGTTGATACATATTCACGTAAGTCGTGTTTCACCTGTGGCTATGCGTTCGATCCGAATCACGCAGGATGATTGTATCATCACCGCAAATACCGGAACACTAGAGCTTGAAAAGATTGAAGCGGGCACGGGACCCAATGATGCTATTAAATGGACCAAATGGTCTGTAGCCAAAGAAGATGCCCTTCAAAAAGAGACAGATGCTTTTATTGATGCCGTTTTAAACGATACAGAATGTGTGGTCACAGGCTTGGATGGCTATAGAGCCCTGCAATCTGTTGAAGACGTTTTAAAGATGATTGAAAAATAAGATGAAGAATGAAGTGATGATCGTGGCTGCCGAAGCCTCTAGTGTTACCTACGCTCAACGACTTCTAGAGTATTGGAAGCGAAACAAGACTTCTGTTCATGCGTTTGGTGTAGGAAGTGCCCAAATGGAAGCCATGGGCTTTGAGCGATTTGGCAAATCCGAAGAAATGGCCGTGGTTGGGGCCGCAGAAATCATCGCTCACTATAAAGATCTTAAAGCTGTTTTTAACAAACTCGTTGAAGAAGCCACACGCAGACGTCCTCGAGTTGTGATTGTCATGGATTACCCCGAATTCAATCTAATGCTGGCTAAAAAAATGCACGCCATTGGAATCTCTGTTGTTTACTATATCTCACCGCAAGTGTGGGCGTGGCGCAAGGGTCGTGTTGAAACCATTAAAAAATACTGCAAAAAGGTTTTTGTACTTTTCCCCTTTGAAGTTTCTTTTTATGAAGAACATGGGGTACCTTGTCAGTTTGTGGGCCATCCATTGTTGGATGAATTGGATGAAAAACTATTTGAACCAAATTATCAAAAAACCCATCGCAACCAATGCGGAATTGGTGATAACGATATCGTTCTAGGGCTCATGCCTGGCAGTCGTCATGGTGAAATTAAACAGCATTTTGAAGTGCAGTTAGATGTTGCACGTATTTTATCTAAAAAATATGACAATTTAAAAATTTTAATTTTGGTTGCGCCTAATTTCAGCAAAGAACAAATACAAGCGTATCTCGAAGATTTTCGTTTGCCTTTTATTTTGCTGAAAGATGAACCTTTCCGTATGATTCATTTATGTGACTTGATGCTTGTGGCTTCTGGAACGGCTACGTTGCAAGTGGGCCTTATGAAAAAACCCATGGTTATAATGTATAAAGTAAAATGGTTAACGGGGATTTTTGTCAAAATTTTTGTTCGTGGTGCCAAGTATTTTGGTCTTGCGAATTTAATTTTGAATCGAGAGGTCGTTCCGGAAAGATTCCAGTCCGATGTGACAGCCCCTAATATTGCCGCCTTATTAGATAAGTATATTGTCGATACTGAATACCGGGAACGCGTTAGCGAAGATCTAGGGCAGTTGCGTCAACATCTTGGGGATAAAGGTGCGACTCGCCGAGTGGCCGAGGCTCTTGAGGAGTTCTTAATTCGATGAGCATTTGGATGGGGCCGCTTTCATATCTATATCAGGCAGTCACAGATATCAAAAATGATCTATTTACTCGCAACGCCTTGAAGTCTCACAAAGTAGATGTGCCCGTCTTAAGCATCGGTAACCTCACAGTGGGTGGCACCGGTAAAACTCCCTTCGTTGATTATACGATCAAGTATTTTATAAGCCGAAAAAAACAAGTCGGTATTGTGGCTCGTGCATACAAGGCATTGGCCCAGAAGCCGGTAAAAGTAGATGTTAAGCGATCAGCTGCCAGCTTACAATTTGGCGACGAACCCGCCTGGTTAGCACAAAAGAATCCACAAGCATCCGTATTTGTCGGCCAAAGCAAATGGCAAATTGCGGGCTTTGCAGTGACGCAAGAAAAGTTTGATTTGCTGATTGTGGATGATGGTTTTCAGCATCGCAAGTTGCACCGTGATTTGGATATTCTTATTTTAGATGCAACTGAATCCATAGAAAATTATCGCACCTTACCCTTGGGTAAAGCACGTGAAAAGTTTGAAAACATTCAGCGAGCAAGTCTTGTGGTGATATCAAAATGCAATTGGGCCGAACCAGAAAGTCTTCAGGCCCTGCGAGCAAAGATACCTGCTGGACTTGAAATCGTAGAGATCGGATCAAGTATCGCTAGATTTCGAAATTTTCATACGAATGAAGTTTGTTCGGCAGATGCCTTTACAAAAAAATCTGCCATGCTATTTTGCTCGATCGCAAGACCTGACGTGTTTGAAAAAACCTGTGCAGATGTTATGCAAGAAGTGAAATCGCTGGCATTTCCAGATCATCATCAGTTTCAGTCAGACGATATCGAAAGTATTTTGCGTAAAAAAGAAAAACATCAGCTAGAGATTATTTGCTGCACTGAAAAAGATGCCGTCAAGTTAGCTGATATTTGGCCGACGGGACAAGATCTTTGGGTGAGCGAATTAGAAGTTGAAATTTTAAAAAATAAGGAAAGATTGCATGAGATCTATAATTGCTTCTGTCCTTAAAATTGTAGCTCGTCTACTGCGTTTGATACCGCGACATATTTTGCGAAAAATGGGAGGGGTACTGGGGTTTTTGTGGTTTGATGTTTTCAAGTTTCGCAAAAATATTGTTTTGAGCAACTTGGATATTGCATACCCTGAGTGGAGCACCGAAAAAAAAATTGCTGTCGGGCGACAGTCTGTTTACTATTTAGGGTATAATTTTGCCGATTTTTTTACCATGCCTGCACTTGATGATAAGTGGCTTGAAAAAAATGTCGTTTTTGAAGGCGTTGCGCACTTGGTAAAAGCCCGAGAACAAAAAAAAGGTGTATACCTACTCACATTACATTTGGGTCATGGGGACATGGCAGCCAATGCAATCACTATGCGTTTTGGTGAAATGTATTTAATTACAAAGGTTTTTAAGAACAAGCTATTCAATGATTTTTGGTTTTCAATTCGTGGGGCAAAGGGGGTTAAGTATATTGACGCTCATTCACCAACAAACGCTTTTGAAATTTTTAAGGCGCTCAAGAAAAATTCCATGGTGGCGTTTGTCGTTGATCAGTTCATGGGTAAACCCTTTGGTATCGCCACGCAGTTTTTTGGTAAAAGAACAGGCTCGGCCTATGGTTTGGCTCTTTTTGCACAAAAAACAAAATCTCCGATTGTTCCAGTCTATACCTATGAGGGCTCTGATAAAAAAATGCATGTGGTATTCGAGCCGGTGATAGACATTAACCCATTCATCGTAGAAGATAAGACTCAGAGTCTGCAGAATATCACCCAGCATTTCTGTGATAAGGTTGAAGAAATTATTCGACGTCATCCAGAACAGTGGATGTGGGTCCATCGCAGATGGAAGGACATAGAGTGAAGTCACTTTTGTTGAGCCTATTCGTATGTTTTGCTGCTAGCGGCTGCTCTTCATTTTTAAAGTATGAAAAAGCAGACCAGCTCAAAAATAACGATGAATTTACCAATGCTGTAAAAATTCAAAGCGTTGAAGAATCGCCTGCGCCTGTGCCAGAAGTAGCACCTATTGTCGTAGCGTCAACTAAGGCTAACAAAAAAAATATACCGAAGGTCTTGCCTAAAAAAGTCGTAACTAAAATCAAAGGTAAAGTAAAGAGCATCAAAGAAGAAGTTAAGACACTTATTCGTCAGCCAGAAATTGAAAACAGTGAGGGCTTTGCCATCGGCCAGCGCAGACCTCTTGTGGACCCAGTGCATGTGGGCGAGATTGTCACGCATTCTGTGACATATATGGGATTATCTGCTGGCGAAGTGAAATTTAAAGTGGAACCTTATCAAATTGTGAATGGACGGAAATCATACACTTTTGCCACCGAGCTCAAAACAGCAGGTGTGTTTTCTAATTTCTATAGTGTGGATGATCGAGTCGAAACCCTCGTCGATTATGAAGATTTAACCCCCCGAGTTTTTTCACTGCACGTGAAAGAGTCTGGGCAGTTGCGCGAAGCTCGTTCCTTTTTCGATAACGATAAATTGATCGCAACTTATTGGGAAAAGAAAGTAACTGAGAAATCAGGCATCGAAGAAAAAAAATTAACTTGGGAAATCTTGCCGTTTTCACAGAATGTCTATAGTGCCATTTTTTATATGCGTATGTTCAAATGGGAAGAGGGCAAAGAGTATTCTTTTCGTGTGGCCGATGATGAACAAAATATTGTGTTCAAAGGCAAAGCTGTGCGTCGTGAAGAAATCGATACAGATGCAGGTAAATTCAAAGCAATTGTCATCAAGCCTGAAATTACTGTTAAGGGGGCCTTTAAGCCCATCGGTGATATCTATTTCTGGCTTTCAGATGACGATCGTAAGTATGTTTTGCGTATTGAGTCTAAAATTAAAATCGGGACGCTCACTTCAGAAGCCATTAAAATTCTTCCTGGAAAGCCATAGGGAATCTTAGATCTAGAATGGTTTCATACACTGTCGACATAGGTCTAACTCTAGAGTCGAGTCCAGATACAAGTTGCCCATAGGCATCTATACTAATTACATGGCGGCATCGGATTGCAAACATTTTACTGGCTACAAACCCTGTGGCAAATCCAGTCTTTGTGATGAATTGTGCCCATCTTATTTTAAGCCGCAAATTTCAATTTTGATTATACACTTAGGTGCACTTGGCGCGGTTGTTCGCAGCACTAGTTTACTAAAGGCCATAAAAAGAAAGTACCCCTCATCTATAATAACCTGGGTGACTGACGCGCCAGCTGATCGACTTTTGCAGAATCATCCCTTGATTGATCGCGTGATGACATCGGCTGAAAAAGATTTGCTACAGCTTGCGGCCCTTGAGTTTGATATTGCCTACGTCATTGATAAATCCCTTAAAGCAGTTGGTGTGCTCAAAAAAACCACGGTGGATCAAGTTTATGGCTTCACTGCAGACCCAAAAACGGGGGCCATTTTGCCTCTGTCGCAGGCAAAATGGCCCCCGTTTTTGG
>JANNCH010000359.1:0-1593 GCA_031386315.1 Pseudobdellovibrionaceae bacterium | reverse complement strand
ACGGCACAAGCGGAAGCGCTGAAGGCTGCAGAGATCAAGGTAATCGCGAATGCGGGCGACATCAGCACCGGCGTGAAAAGCGCCATGGACCTGTTCTCCCCGAAGGGCGGACTGGCTCTGGGCGGCATGCTTGAGGCGCTCAGCAACACCCCTCAAGGTGAAGCAATCCTGGGTGCCTTGAAGGGCAAGATGGGCATGACGCTCGTGGCGCCTGTTGCCAAAGAAGCCGCGCAGTCTGTGGATGGAGACGCCGGAGACTCATCGGCAAGTTCGAAGTAAACGTTTCGCACATTTTGTGCAATGAGCGACCGCAAGGTCGCTCTTTTCTTTGACCGAACATGTTCTCATGTTTTAGGTTGTATACTGAAGCATATGAGTAAGCCGCTGGTGAAATCTTTGATAGGCATTGATGAGGTGGGGCGCGGGCCCTTGGCAGGGCCGGTTGCCGTTGGCGTGGCGATGGCGACACTTGCGACAATTAAGAAGTGGAAAAAAATAAAAGAGTCAAAGCAACTTTCACGTGCACAACGCGAGGAATGGTACGAAAAGATTTGCGCACCGGAAAGTGGAATCACATTCGCGGTTTCATTTGTTTCGGCTTCTATTATAGACAAGAGGGGAATCAATCCTTCGATACGAAGCGCACTCGCGCTCGGCCTCAAAAAACTTTCGTCAAACCCGAAGAATGTCCGCGTTCTCCTCGACGGGGGATTGCGTGCTCCTGCGGAATTCATGAATCAAGAAACCATCATCCGCGGAGACGCAAAGGAAACCATCATCGCAATTGCGTCGGTGGTTGCAAAGGTTGAACGCGACCGACTCATGTTGCGCATGCACAAAAAATATCCCGCACATGGTTTCGATCGCCATGTCGGCTATGGCACGAGGGCGCATATCGCTGCCATCCGCAAATATGGTATGACCCCCATCCATCGCAAGACTTTTTGTAAGAATTTTACACATTGACGCGCTTCGCCATATCCGCAGTATGGAGGATGGATTACGTAAGGAGAAAAGAGAATGGACTGGTCTTTACTTATTCTATTACTCATTGGGCTCGCGTGCGTCGTGATGTGGATCAAGGTGGTTCCCGCTGCGTGGGAGAATCTGAAAAGCGACTCACAACCAGTTGACCACGAGTTTCTCGGATGGGCTCAACTGAAAGATGCTTGGCGGAAATCTCGCAAGGAAGTTGTAGAAAATTACAAAAGCTAAAAAACAAAAGGACACTGCGTGTCCTTTTTTATACGAGGATAGCAGTGTACATCATGCCTGTTTAGCGGCTTAAAGTAGAAGAATATGGGCATGATACGAAAATATGGGATGTCCCCGATGCACCGTCGATGTTACTGCACGAGAATTGGGAAAATTATTTCGTGAGAAAAAAACGGACATACGTCCGTCCGTTTTTTGTCCCGTTATCTGTTTTGCGAGGCGATATGCATTCTCCGAGTTCGCGCGCCGTTACATCGAGTGCTTTCAGTATCGCCTCCGATGCTTCCTTTGGCTTGTCAGGTGGGATGGCGCGAAACACCCCATCAGCACCCAAAACGTTTGTGGACATCTCCAGCGGCGCCGTATTCTTAATCGTCA
>JANNCH010000357.1:0-1942 GCA_031386315.1 Pseudobdellovibrionaceae bacterium | reverse complement strand
GTTTGCTGATTTTGTTGTACTTCACTTCACAGCGCTTCAGGGTTTTGCCCAATTTTTTGATCAAGCGAACAGATGTATCTTGATATAAGCACACTTGCCAAATTTCATCTTTAGGGACAAAAGTCCAAAATGGATCTTGATCAGGAACATCTTTGTTGTCAGGCGCAAGTTGGGCCATTTGTTTTGGATGGCTGCTATAGAAATCAACGGCTTTTAATACATGAACTGCCTGCAGATCATTCCAAGCTTGCCAATTCTTTTTAATGCCTGAAAGTGTTTGTTTTGCTTTGATTTCTTTCGGACACGGGTACTTGGCAGCAAAACTAGGGATCACATAAAGAAAAGCTGTAGCAATAAAAAATGATTTCATCGAAATCTCCTGGATCTAAGGATTTCATCATTAGTTGTTATTTATTGTCCAGAATTAACGCTCGAACTTCTTTAAATATTGCCAGCGAATTCAATCTGCTATGCAATTGTATCGAACAACATAAAAAGGAGAATACGATGAGCAAGTATATCGACATTTGCATTCAGCCCATTCCTAAAAAAAATGTTAAAGATTACCGTAAACTAACAAGTATCGTAGGCAAAGCACTGATTAAACTAGGGGCCCTTGCAAGCAAGGACTTTGTAGCAGATGACGAAAATGCGACAAAGTTGTCTTTTCCAAAAAAAATTAAACTAAAAAAAGGCGAAGTGCTGATTTTTGCAGTTGCAGAATTCAAGTCAAAGGCGCACCGTGAAAAAGTTTTTAAAGCCATGATGAAAGACAAATCAATGGAAAAGTTAGGTGAGCAGCCACCATACATTGACCCAAAACGGGCTGTAGTAGGTGGCTTCACTACTTTGGTGTCTTTCGAAAAATAATAACTTCGAATAAAAAAAGGCCCTCGTCATAGACGAAGGCCTTTCAAATTTAAAACAAAAAAACGAATTATTTTCCGTTTACAAAGTTGTTAAGTTCAAGAACTAAATCTGAGCCATCAGATTGTTTTTGAACTTGCTTGATGACTCCGAAAGGAGCCTGACCTAGCCAAGCTGTCCCGCCATCGATTGAAAGCGCACATGTAGCAAAAGTACCAGCGGGTACTGTTATCTGCTGAGCTTGGCCACCGTAAGATGCACAGTCGCTAAGAACAGAGGCAATTGTTGCATCTGTCATCAAATCTGTTGCCGGAACAACTGATTCAGAGCGTTGAGCCGGTTGGCCAGAGATTGTTACAACAGTTGCCATAACATAACCGTCTGATCTCAAAGAGTTTATAGAAATTTCGTAAGTCCCTTTAGCAGAAGCCGTGCCTTGAGTTAGAGTCAGCGCAAAATTGCTATAGTCACCAACGGCCGGTGTAGCTTGAACAGTAGCTGCAAATAACAATGTCGCAAACGTTAATAAAATCTTCATAGGAATCCCCCTTATTTTTGGTACTATTTTAATAAGCTGGCAACGGGTGGCTTGCAATCTAAATGCATAGCCGAATGTTAAAATAATTTAAGGCTCGGCATTTTTCTGGGAGAGTGCGAAGTGAAACAAGTCATTGGTAACAAAGCATATTCGAGTTGGTCGTTGCGACCCTGGGTGTTGATGAAGCACTTCATGATTCCTTTTGGTGAAGTGCTTATTAAATTAGATCCGCCCAATACGACCCAGGAAATCAAAAAATATTCTCAGTCAGGCAAGGTTCCAGCTTTAGTAGACGGGGATTTAATTATTTTGGAATCAATGGCGATAATGAAATATCTGCACGAAAAATATCAAAAAAAATTTTTATACCCTGCAGGCCCTCAGCAGCGAACCATGGCACGAGTTCTTGCAAATCAAATGCATGGTAGGTTTAGCAGCCTATGTCAGTACATGAGTTTTCACCGGCACAAGCCGATATAGATCGTATCAAGCAGATTTTATCGCAACTGGTCACGATTAGAGAATGAAGAGAGAGGT
>JANNCH010000348.1:0-5212 GCA_031386315.1 Pseudobdellovibrionaceae bacterium | reverse complement strand
ATCCTGATTACCTGAGCCTTAATAACATTAGATTCGAATCTCAGCACACTTGGCAACGAATTAATTGTCAGGGATGCGTTTTAAAAGTATTATGTTTCACATGATACGCCCCGGCCGCTTCAAGCACCGACTACTCACTTCAGAGTTTTTGCAATCAGCTTCAATGACTGAGGCCATTGAACATATCCAAAAAGCAGAACAGCTTTGGCAGTCAAAAAAGATCGATGACGTCGAATGGGTCGCACTTTATGTTTTTATTTTAAGCACATTTCGACGTCCCAGTGATTTTTTAGGCGGACCCCACAATGAAAAATTCTCTGCAGACATCAAAGGCAAGCTCACCTGCCAAGATATCTTAGGCCTTTTTAAAGATCCTCCAAGAATTCTTACAAAACTAAAAAATGAACAAAATTTTCTTAATTTATTTTGCTCACGCAGCTTGCGATCAGTTCCACTGTCGGTGCAAAAAAGCATTGCCCTCTGGAGTCAGCACGATTGCCTTAAGCTTTGCGAATACATCCCGAGCCCTGAAGAGGTCTTAGCCATGCAAAGTCTAGGGATCCGCTGCGTGAGCGTACTGACAGACCCTGTATGTATGCGTGGATTTGTCGAAGAAGGCCGTGATGTTCTGGGCTTTGTGGTCCATGACCTCATTCACGCCGATCATTTCTTTTCAGATCCACAGCAGGCAAAAGCCCAGATTCAATTTTCAAAGTATCTTCAAAAACTGCACGCACTGCCACTGATTCAGCAAAAACTGCGACAGGATATTGAGTTTATGAGTGAATGGAATTATCTGATATCAGATATGAACTCAGTGCCCTTGCACCTATTCAAAACTTTGAAAGCTATTTTGCTTGCAGCAAGCAAGCGTGAACATAAAATTGATTTTAAAAATGCTTTGAAAGGTGACTCTGAAGCTTCATTCAATAGCGAACTTGAAGATGTCGCAAACGAGTTCAGTTTTTCACAACTCCAAAAAACGACCTGGCTTCGATTGAATGGCCCAGACTTTACGATGCCGACTGATGCCATGATCCTAATTGAATCCCTCGAGCATTGATGCACTAAAGTATTGCTATTTTATTTTCTAGAATAAATTTGCAAGATCGTCTGAACAAAGTCTTTGTTCGAATGACTCAAGATCACACCTGAATTGAAGTTGCCTTGCCCCAGGTTGTGAACTCCGATGATTAAGGGTTCGCCTCGGGGGCCGCCGATAATCAAGGCGCTGCCACTCATGCCGCCGAAAGTATCGCAAGTGTACTGCGCGACCCACGGGAGCATATTTGGAACATAAAACGAACAAGCCACCATCCACATGGTACCGTTCGCTTTGTCCCCCGGGTAGCCCGCGATGGTCCCCGAACCATCCAGGCCACCCAAGAGGCTTTGATGTGGTTGAAAGCCTGAAATATCCCAGGCTATGTTCAACCAACCCAATCGCAAACCAATGGCTTCACGCAGTACCAAAACCGCAACGTCTTGAGTACTATCCCCCGCAATATAGTTTGGATTAACATAAACTTTATCAACTAAAACCGAACCAAAGGGCTCTAGGCCCGAATTACGAGCTGGCGTAAAACTCTCGACTGGCATTGCTTTTTTCGCTTCCAAGTCATAACCACAATGACCCGCCGTCAGAACCAAATTAGGTCCGATCAATGTACCCGTACAAAAATTATTGATCTGGCCGATCACACGGTACGATATTGGTGTCGTATCTAATACCTGCATTCGGCCAATCTGACCGGTCACAGAAGCCTCGCCCCGCACAACGGCCACCAGCACAGCAAATGCTAACAAAATGTGTTTCATAGAAATCACCTATAGCACACAGAAGACTCAACCATAGGAACTAGTTGCGTATCTTATAAATTATACCTGTCAATAATAATGACAAGACAAATACTGTCCACTTTTCAGAGGGGAGCGTTCCATACCAACATTGTCTTTCCTATCGGTGAGGAGGAGGGGGAGGTATGATTCATAAAAAGATGCGCTCGAGCGATTTTGGACGAAGTTAAAACTTTGTAGTTTGATATTCAAAATTAGCAATTACTGCTTAAAAATATGACTTTTTTCCTGACCTTTCAATTTCAAGCATAACTAACAAATCATAATAACGGTCCCAAAAAAAGAAAATGCCCACAATTCTTTTGAATTGTGGGCATTTAATTGGCCTGTGACCACTCTCATGAACGTCTATAAATTATTGTACGTAAGAAGCAATCCAAGGAACGGCAACGTTAACTTTAGAATAAACACCGTAGTAAGCGGCACGAGCACAACCTTGTCCCCAGCTTACAACACCGATCAAGAAACGATCGCCATTAGCATCTGTCGTTACAAGTGGACCACCGCTATCACCTTGGCAAGAGTCTTTTCCTCCCTTAGCGTAGCCAGCGCAAATCATTGTATCGTCAATTCCATTTTTGTATGAAACATTGCAAGTCGTATTAGATACCAATGGTACATCTACTTTTTGCAAAAGATTCGGAAGTGAATATGAACCCTCTTTCAAAGTTCCCCATCCTGCAACCGTTGTCATGATTTCATCTGAACCGATCACAATCTCAGAAGCATTCAAAGCGACAGGCTTGTATGTTGAGTTTCCATTGAGCTCAACCAATGCAAAGTCGTTGGACATTTTATTAGCATCATATTTTGGATGAACGATGATTCTTTTCGCTGTGAATGTTTCAGTGCTTTTTAAATCTTTTTGATTGTGCAGACCAATAACTACTTTTGAAATCGTACCGCCACGCGCACAATGAGCTGCTGTTAAAACCCAGTTTTTTGCAATTAATGAACCACCGCAAAAATGTGAACTGCTTTGCAAAGAAACGATAAATGGAAACTCGCCGACGGCCGCTTCAACGCCACCAACGATTTTTTGATCAAATGACGTCGCAAATGCTGTTGTTGAAAGCGTCAACAAACTAGCGATTAATAAATGGTTCAATACTTTCATTTTTTCCCCTTTTTGGCTTCGAATCCTTCAAAACCTAAAATCCATTTCATTATTTTTTTGCAAAAGGATCAAAGACTGGTTTCAATTTGGATCCAAACTGGTCTTCTTTTGGACCTGGACAACAGTCTATAAAGAATGAATTTAATGACTTGGACCAAGGATCGTCATAGATATTACCGCCGTACCAACAATCAGACTCAACATAATCACACGTGATACTATGAAGTCCGACATACGTTTTTACTTGCCTAGCTCAATCACAAAGTGCTCAAGTTAAAAATCAATATGAGGACCCAATGA
Source organism: Pseudobdellovibrionaceae bacterium (assembly GCA_031386315.1). Lineage (GTDB taxonomy): Bacteria > Bdellovibrionota > Bdellovibrionia > Bdellovibrionales > Bdellovibrionaceae > JANNCH01. Next base: position 1,938 of record JANNCH010000348.1, on the reverse strand, counting down.
AATTTATATTTGCAATTCTTTTTTTTACAGGTGCCGTTACGACCCCTGCTGCAGAGACATCAAAACCAATGAAGTGGTATTTCAACAATGAAGAGATCACAAAAGATGGCGAGATGTCTATTTACCCTGATCGTAACCAAATTATTTTATCGGACTGGACTTCGAACATAAATCGCGTTGCTGACATTCTTGCGATGATGGATAAACCACTTGATCCAGCTGTTGCAAAGTTGGCAGATGCTGCTCGCAAAGATCAAGATACGAATATGAAAGAGTTTGATAAAAAATATTCACGTGATCGTGGCGAAAAGCCCCCTCCACCACTAGAAGCACCAACAAAGGCTGGGCACTAAAATAAGTAAGATAGTTTTGCCTCTTCAATCTCAATTGAATTTTCAAACAGTTATCCGATAACTACTGTCTAGAATTAAATACAAAGGTCGCAATCAGCGACTCGACGTCTTGTGGTAAATATTAGAAGACCGTAACGTATTCACATGAGCATAACAAGACGTGACCTAATTAAAACCACTGGTATCTCTTTATTGGCCCTTATTACGCAAAATTTTTTGTGGAGAAGCGTTGCCTCGGCAGGACATTTTTTCAGCAATAGTTTTTCACGATTGCGTTCTGGAGAAAATCTTTTTCTTGCTTTTAATAATATTAAAAATCCCGAAAATGGTGAATCCGACGAATTTACAACAATTCGCAATATCAACAATATTTTAAATCAAATGAATGTACGCAACGGAACAGCAATCATTGGTATCGGCGCAAGAACCGGAAGCCCAGCTGATCCCTATGGCACACCAGGTGAAATGGGCTATCTTTGGAAAAAAGGCGAACCTTGGACAGGCAAAGTTACACACATAAAAGATGCACGCCCTGTTCCCTTGCTTGTGGATTTTAAAAAGTGCCAGGTCCTGATTCGTGCCGGCAGGCAACACGAATCAGGACCTGGCACCTATTTAGCGCACGGATCTTAGCGTGATATCGAAGGTTCCCACCAAAGAACCTACTTCGTATTCGGCTGTTGCCGGTAAAAAGTCGACAATCACACTATCACGTTCACCTTCAGGAATATTCTGAAGTACCAAATCACGGTCGTTGTATTCATTTCCTTTGAAGTACATCTGCGTGATCAAGTCTTTATAGCCCAAGCGCGAGATTTTATAATGTATGTGTGGCGGTCGTACCCAGTCTGTGTCGGCAGGATATGCCCCCGGGACAATTGTCTTAAAAACATAATCACCCTTTTTGTCGGTGAATGTTTCAGCCCAATATTTGAAGTTGGGATCCAAAGCAGCAGGATTTGGGTCTTTGTGGTTATTGTACTTGCCTGTATGACAGGCCTGCCAGATCTCTACGTTAGCGCCCTCAAGCGGACGGCAGTTCTGATCCACAACACGGCCTTTGATATAAACAACCTGCCCTACGGCACGTACGCGCCCCCCAGGGATCACTGTGAGGTCATTATCAGTACCAAACTGATTAGCACCCGGATAAAAGGGGCCAGCCGTTTGCACTGGAGTGATTCCACAGGTCTCAGCTAAGGCCTTTGAGAATGGACTAAGCAACATAGCGGCCCCAGCAGCGGTGCCCCCAAACTTTAAAAACTGACGACGATTAGTATTAGTACTCATAAGTGTCTCCTTCGAAACACTTTGTAGTAAAAATAAAGACCACTGTATAATCCGATAGAATATATATTTTGAATAGGCGATCACCTATAAAAAGAAAATCACTACAAAAAATTGAAGCAGATAAAAACGATCCAAAGATTTTCAAACAGATTTTTTGATTGTTGAAAACAGAAAAACCATGTTCTTCAATGAGCTGAGGCAGGCGTGCTCTGCTATTCTTCGAGGACCTCAGCGCCCACAGGATGTGGTACCCAAGCGCTGCGAGGCCAGGATGGCCGCGTCCTCGATGAATAGC
>JANNCH010000301.1:0-5365 GCA_031386315.1 Pseudobdellovibrionaceae bacterium | reverse complement strand
GACGCTACGGACTTAAAATCAGTGATCGGTGATATTGCAGGTGTGATTGATGCCCAACGTGGTGTGGGCGATAAGGAATGGTCAGTGAGTGTCACCGGAGATGAGGACGTCATTGCCAATGTTTCTTCGCGATTGGTGACTCAAGGTTTAGGACTGTTAGAGCTCAGTCCACAAAGATTAGATTTAGAGGATGTCTTCTTAAAGCTGACATACGGAAGCAAAGGGGAAAAACAATGAGTTCAACCGGTGTGATCTGTCGCAAAGAGCTACGTGGCTTTTTTTATAATCCCACATTTTATGTTATGTGTTTTTTGATCAGTGTGATCTTCAGTGGTGTCTATCCAATTCAATTGAATTTGTTTTCTCAGCTTTTGCAAAACTATGTAATGCAAGCCAATGTACCAACGCATCAGTTGAATATCCATTACGGTGTCTTTGTTCGTCATTTGTCGTATTTGAACTTAATGCTTATTTTTATAGTTCCAGCTTTAACGATGAAGCTTTTTGCTGAAGAAAAAAAACTACGCACTTTTGATTTGCTTCTAACTTCTCCTGTCACGTCCGCGCAGATTGTGGCAGGCAAATACTTTGCAGTTGTGGGCGCTGTGGCGGGCATTGTGTTCTTGTCTTTTCTATATCCAGCATCAACTGCGTTGCTTGCAAAAATCAACTGGGCCCCCTTAGTTGTATCTGTGGTTGGAATATTTTTTATCGGTGCCGTTTATGCAGCAATGAATTTGTTCTGCTCGGCATTGACTGAGCAAAGTTTACTCGCCTATGCGATGTCCGTGATTTTGAATCTATCCATTTGGTTTGTTGGTATCGGGGCAGAAGTTGTTGAGGGTGAAACGGCCCGTAAGTTCTTTGAACACATTTCGCTGAATACCCATTTATCGAGTTTAGTCGAAGGCACTATCCGTACTAGTGGAATCGTATTTATCTTGAGTCTGATCTTTTTATTCTGTTTTTTAACGGAGCGTGTGGTTGAATCCGCACGTTGGAGATAAGTATGAGCCGTCTGACGAAAATATCTTTTTTGTTTTCAGTTTTGAGTTTTGTTTCTCTGGTGCTGGTTCGCTATCTTTTAGGTGAATGGGTTAATTTTTGCTGGGTAGCGCTTGGCTTGGGTGTTTTCTTTGCAGGCTTTGGGGTTTTCTTTGATCATCGTCTATTCATAGAGTTTTTTACTATGAAGACAACGAAGCATGGCATGAATATGGGTGTCATGATTCTGCTTGTGACGGCTTTGCTTGCGATCGTAAACTTTATCGCCATTCGTAAATACCAAGTGTGGGATTTTTCGCTGGCAACGACCAATACAATTTCAGATCAATCTATCAAGTTGTTAAAGTCATTGGATTCAGATTTGAAAGTGCGTTTCTTCTATCAAAAAGGTGTTGAAGGCAATGAAGAAAATCGCCGTGCCTTTCGCGATTTGATCAAAAAGTATCAAGATCAAACAGAGCGTATCAGTCTTGAGTTTGTGGATTTAAATGAACGTCCAGATCTGGGCCGCGAGTATGGTGTTGATAAAGGCAGCGGATCGGCTTTTTTAGAGTACAAAGGGCGTCGTAATCGCATTGATAAAATTGACGAGCAGGATTTGTCCAGTGCTTTGGTCAAAGTCACACGCGAAGGTAAAAAGACAATTTACTTTACAACGGGACATGGCGAACCCAGCCTAGATGAACCCAAAGAGGCTCGCGGTCAGAATGTTCTGAAACTTCTATTAGAAAATAATAATTATAAAGTTGAAGCCATAGGTACTGCGCAAAATCCACGCATTCCAAAGGGTGCCGATTTAGTGGTCATTTCAGGACCCACACAGTCTTTTCAAAGTTTTGAACTGACCGCATTAGAGGATTACTTGAAATCAGGTGGAGGTCTGTTTTTGGCATTAAAATCTGGACAGACCATGGGGTTAGAGAAGATCACCACTGAAGTGGGTTTGCAGTTACAGAATAATTTTATTTGGGGCTTATTAGACACAAAGCTGGGTCGCGCCGTCAATCAAGGGCCGGTGATTGGAACTATTTTTTCACAAACAAGTGAGATCACCAAAAGTTTCGGAAGAAATGAAGTCACGTTGTTTCAATATCCAATGTCGATCCAGCGAGTGGGTGTTCCTGCAAATATAGTTGTAGAGGACTTAGTAAAAACTAATACGAACTCGATTGCCTTTAAAACAATTGATCAAAAGGGCCAAGGCGAAACAGGACTATTTACAGTGGCGAACTCGGCAGTTGGAAAATTTCCTGGTGCAGCGGCGGATGCCAAGGACTTTTCTTTGGTGGTCGTGGGTGATGCTGATTTTATGAATAATCAGGGAGTCATGCAAAATCTCAATCGAGATTTGATTTTGAATTCAGTGGCATTACTAGCGAAAGAAGAGGGCTTGATCAGTATTTCTCCGAAAGAGCCCAACAAAACAGAAATGATGCTAACCCAAACTAAGTTCACCTTCTTTATTTTTGGTATCATTATTCCGATCCCACTTCTGATGCTGGCGATGAGTATCGGACTATGGATGCGAAGAAGGAACGCTTAATGAAATCAAAAGGGATGGCCTATCTCGGATTTGCTATCATTGTACTGGGCGGTTATGCGGCCTATGATTACTTTGGTGCTGAGCAAAAGCTTAAGCAAAAAACAGAACAGTCAAAACTTGTCCTTTTTCCAAAAGATCAAATCACCGAAGTGCGTATCGAAAAAAACGGACATGTTTTCTATATGAAGCGTGATGTTGATGGTTGGAAAATATTAGAACCTATCCAAGACTGGGGCGATAGCGAATCGGCAGATATTTTTCTATCTACGCTTGAAACTGAAATGGCAAAAGACATTCCCCGTGAAGGTGATAAGATAGATTGGTCTGTATATGGTTTAGATAAGCCCGAGGCCAAAATCACCATTAAGAGCTCTACAAACGAGACCATGGTTTATCAAGTATCGGCACAGAAAAATTACGAACAAAACACCTTTTTGAAAAGAAACGATGAGCAAAAAGTCTTTGTTGTCAGTTCAACATGGCAAGCGCGTGCAGATAAAGGCGTGGCCGAGCTCAGAGACTTAAGATTGCTTCGCCATAAGATGGCTAGTATCAGCGAAGTTCACTTTAAGAATCCGACAGGATCATTGCATTTAAAACAAAAAGACGGGCGCTGGATTCGAGCAGAGTTTCCAGATAAAAAAATAGATCAAAACCGAGTTTATACCTTATTGCAAAGTATCGCCGATACCCGTGCCGGAAAAATCATTCTTGAGCGTGCACCTACGACCAAAGAAAAATTCGATTACTTTTTAGATAAGCCAATGGCAGAATTAAAACTTCAATTGGGTGATAGACTTTGGACAGCGTATTTCGGACAGGGTGGCAAAGAGCTATTTGCCCTGATTAATGATCCTTTGTTTCTATTAGAGATCGATACTGGAAACGTCGATAAGTTTTTCAAAGTAAAGCCCGATGATTTTTTTGAGCAGGAGAAAAAGTGAATCCCATTTTAGTTCAATCGCCAACACGTGTGGACCTTGCGGGTGGTACCTTAGATCTTTGGCCTCTTTATCTTTTCACTCATGGTGCGACGACAGTGAATGTGGCCATCGATGTGTTTACCCGTGCAGAAATTATTCCACATACGGACAAAAAAATTACTCTTGATACAAAAGATCTCAATATACGTAAAGAGTATGCAGATCTGCGTGAAGCCTTAGCCGACACAGACCCAAAGATGATTCTATTGCAGACTCAATTGCGTTACTGGCAGCCGAGCCAAGGGTTCACACTGACAACCTCTTCAGACAGCCCCGTGGGTGGTGGACTTGGTGGAAGCTCCAGTCTGACCATCAGCTTGCTGAAGGCCTTTGCAAAGTTCACAGGTAAAAACTTTTCAAGTATTCATCAAATGGTTCATTCAGCCCATAATGTAGAGGCTGAAATTTTAAATACTCCGACGGGAACCCAGGACTATTATCCGGCGGCTTCGGGCGGGATCAATATCTTGAAGTATGATTATAATGGAATCACGCAAGAAGTGCTGCCAGTGGATAAAGAAGAGTTCGCGAAAAAGTTTATGTTGGTGTATACTGGAAAAGCGCATCATTCGGGGTTGAATAATTTCGAAGTGATGAAGGATGCGGTTTGTAAAGATCCAACGACCATGAAGGCTTTGCTCGATCTCAAAGAGATCGCCCTAGAAACCGAAAAGGTCTGCCGCAAAAAAGACTGGAAGTCTTTAGGGGCTCTGTTTCGCCAAGAATTTGAAGCCCGTGTTCGTCTAGCACCTGAATTTTCGAGTCCCGAAATTGAAAAACTCAACGAAGTCTCTTTGCAGAGTGGGGCAGAGGCTGTTAAAATTTGTGGAGCAGGTGGCGGTGGCTGCGTATTAGTGTGGTGTCCACCAAATCAACGCGAAGGGGTCGCAAGCGCATGTCAAAAGGCCGGCTTTCAAGTCATGGGCGCAAAACCCGTGGATCCAGTCTAAAATCTGCGACGAAGCTGACGACAGGGTCGGCTGCGGGCGATGTGCATCGTTTTATTGGTGTCTCACTTGGCGGTGGTAAAGCCGACAAGGCTTGCGTAGCAGTTGTTGAGTATTACCCAAAACATCACAAGGTATTTTTGTCGCGTATTTTTGAAAAAATCAAAAGCGATGACAATATTTCTGCTGATTTAAAAATTCACGAGATTATTGAGCAGTTCAAAGGTGATGTCGAAACGGTGGCATTTGATGTGCCTATATCATTGCCTAATTGCATGATTTGTAGATTGAAGTGTCCCGGATTTGAAAATTGCAATCTTCCGCATATCAACTGGATGTGGAATTACTTCCGAGAAGCAGGCAAAAAGAAAAAAGCCAAACGACTTTTTACACCCTACACTCAACGCGCCATTGAAATGTATTTATCCACTGAAATTGAAGAGCCTTTTATTTTGCAACACGCCCTGGGGGCGAATACAGCTCCTTTATTAGCACGTGCCCTTTTTGTAGCAAAGCGTTTGACTGTTCCTGTTATGGAGGTCTTTCCAAAGCTGTCAATCTGGCGAATTGGTAAATCACTCAATGTTATGAAAAGCCATTTACGTTTTCATAAGCATGCAGTAGGTGGTGATCAAAGTCGCACATCCATTTTGCAAGCACTGAGCACCCATAATGTGGCCTTTGTCTATGATCAAGATGTGAAGTTGATGATTGCTAACAATCATGCCTTTGAAGCTTTCATTTGTGCATTGACGGCTTTTTTAAAATTCAAAGGACATACCGAACCCAAGCCGAAAAATTTTCCAGATACTGAGACCTGGATCGATTTCCCGATGGATCATATTAAATGGGACAAGATTTAAAGTCTGTAAACTGGCCCCCTACGC
>JANNCH010000250.1:0-1558 GCA_031386315.1 Pseudobdellovibrionaceae bacterium | reverse complement strand
CTTGGACTGAATAATCTTTGTGCCGAGGGTTTTAGTGAATCTTTTTATTTCTACTCAACAAATTTTTCGACGGCACCAAAAAAAACAAATTGTGTAAATGTAGATCGAGAAAATTCGGTGCTCGACTATGGTCAAATCAGTGTTTTGAGTTCGGGAAACGAGAAAAAACTTTTGCAGAAAGTTTATGATCATATTAAGGGTGTTCGCAAGGGGCCAATGTTGGGCCATTGTTGGAATGGGTGGCATGCATCGGGCTATGGCGCAGCTATTTCTTTACAGCAGTTTTGTGGATGGACTCCGACTGCGGCCCATGCCTATTGGTTGAAAAACACAGATGGCAATGATACGGGCTATACGACTGTAGAAAACAAAGTGAAAAGCTTTAAGTCAATGCCTGAGTTCAATATCACTGCAGCAGAAAAAGCAGCTATTTGTCCTTAGTTTTTATTAGGCTTTAAAACCCAAAGTTTGAATTACTTTGTGAAGTTCAGAATAATGAGTCAGCAATGCGGCCGGCTTGAAGGTCTGCAAGATTCCTGGATGGGTATATCCAAAATCAATTGCTACCGAGCGAACTCCTGCATTTTGTGCAGACATCATATCTGGGATTCCGTCGCCAATCATCAAAGTATGTTCGGGTGTGCGACCAGCTAATTTCATCATCGTATATAAGGGCAAAGGGCTTGGCTTTTTTTCAGCTAGACTGTCAGCGCCAAAGATTTCGATCCAGGGAAAATCTTTTAGTCCCAGATGTCGGAGCAATATTTTTGTAGGGCCAATGCGTTTATTTGTAATAATACCTATGGGGCCTTGCCAGTTATTTAAAAAATTAAGCACACCAGGATAAAGTTTGGTTTCTTTGAGCATTTCCTCTTCATAAGTTGCTAAGAACTCGAGTTCAATTTTATTGAGCATTTCAATATTTTCCGCATACTCGGTAAAGAAGTCAGCAAGCAGTTTGCGTAAACCTTCGCCGATATGGGCTACGACAGTATCATAGGGGACACTGCTTTTGCCATGACGTCGCAGCGTCTTGTTAACTGCGCTGGCGATATCAAGGGCTGAATCAATGAGGGTTCCATCTAAGTCAAAAGCAAGCAAAGGTTTCATAACGGCATACTTGCACAAAAGGTATCTTCTTGTCACTATGACCCTATGAGAAATGACGAAGTAAATCCCCGAGATGCCTATATTAGTGGTCTTTATGAAGATGAGACAAATTTAAAAATACAGTCGCGCAAAGCGGCTCAAGAACTTGGACTGGCGCGTATCAGCGTTTCAAGTGTCGAAGGCCAGATCATTTCAACTTTACTTAAATTGCACCAATCCAAAAAATGTGTCGAGGTGGGGACGCTGACGGGATTGTCCGCACAATATATTTTAGAAGCCATGCCCCAGGGGGGCGAGCTGTGGACTTTTGAAAAAAGTCCACAGCATGCTACGCAAGCAGAAAAAATATTTGCACAAATAAATCAGCAAGCCAAAAAAACCCATTTATTGGTAGGTGATGCTAAAGTTGAACTTGAAAAAATCAACTCACAGGGACCTTTTGATGCGA
>JANNCH010000228.1:0-4970 GCA_031386315.1 Pseudobdellovibrionaceae bacterium | reverse complement strand
CTCAAATTGACTAGATTATACATGCACAGTTTGAATATAGAATAAAATATCTGGCTTGTGGATTGAATATTCTAAGTAACCGACAGCGATCGCACGGTTTTTCATTTCACTCAAAAAGACCTGACAATATGGATTCGCTTTTGTCGTTGATTCTAACTCATTCGTTAAAAATATATTTGTGAAATTGATCTTTACCGAATGGGTTGCAAATCCACGACGAGATTGACGCTCTTGAGTCGTATATTCTTTAACCGCTATAATTTTACCTGTCATAATATAACTACAAACCGTCGAGTAAGGAACCGCACTGCCCGCGAGGCCCCCGACTTGGCGAACTTCCTTACGAATAACAAGACCATTCGCATCCATATCTAGAGTTTCTTTCCACTTAGCATCTATAAAGTTCCCGATGCGAAAAATTACTGGCCCTGCAACGACCGAAGTCAATTCCTCTGCAACCAAAGGTAACTCAGATGCTTCCGAGTGGACAACGCCGACCTGTTGAAATGAAATTGGCATCATTCCAACCTTAGAGCAATTTTGAAAACATAGACACATAAGACCAGTTCCTAGAGCCAAAATTGTGATTCTTCTGATTTGTCTCATTTCGATCCCCTTTAAATCTGCGCTGCTGTTATTACTTGAATATGCAATCCACAAGCCAGATATTTTATTCTATATTCAAACTGTGCATGTATAATCTAGTCAATTTGAGAAAAAATTTTGAAGTGTCTATTATAAAACAGACACTGATCAGTTTATATTCGAATTATCCACGCTGTTTGGGGTCGCCAGCTTATTGGTTACACTAAATAGCCATCGCCCAACCAGCAAAAAATTCGTGTCCAGTGGCTCGAGTCACCACTCGACCTGTCATGGGGTCGACCCCAAATGAAATGATGATCAGAGACAGAGGCTTTGTCGCTGCTCCAGCTTTCACTGCCCCCTCATAAAAAAAACCCACACCTCGTCAAAGGTGTGGGCAATAGAAGACTTGTTAGTCGGCTTTTTTATTATCTGCGGCCCGATTTGATTTTCACTTGTAGCTTAGAGATCAAGTGCACGGCCATTTTTTCTTGAACTTTGCACATTTTCAATTCATCACGACGATACGAACGCTGTGATGGAGTCAGTGTACCGGTCTCAAGTTCCATTTCATAATCCAATTTAGAAGAGCGGATGCCTTCTAATTCTTTAGTCTGTTGCTTGAAGAGTTTTGTGACCCCAGAAAGTGGAGCGACTTCGATCCACTCTTCTTTACCGCGATACCAGCTCACCATACGCAAGAAACGCGCTTTGTTTTTTGCTAGTGTGAATCTTGGATATTTTTCTTCGGCCAACTCTAGAATGTTGTCGATTTCATCCAAATCCATATCGTCATCTTCTTCAGATAACATCATACCTAAATTTGTTGGAATGCTGCCGATCGGAGTTCTTGCAAAGCTGCCAAGATTCTCTTCGCTTTCGTCGAGCTCTGCAGCGTCTAGCGCCTCATCACTTTCGACATCGCCATCATTTTCATCTTCGTTATCAAGGTTATCGATTTCTTCGAAATTTTCTTCGGCATTGATTAAGTCTTGGTCGTTCAAAAAGCCTCCCCAAATGAGTCAAACACAAACGAATGTTGTAAAGTGCTGAGGTTATACCCCAAAAGGTCCAGTGACACAATATGTTATTAACTGTAAAAAGGTAAAAATCACTGCAACTTTTCAAGCACTTAACACGCACTGCAAAGAATACTCTGAATTATAACTAAAGTAAGCACGAGAACGCACTGAGCGCATCTAAGTTAATCGAAACGCAAATGTTTCACTGATTCACCCGAGTCTCGAAGCTCTTTAAGAGCATCAATTCCGATTTGTAAGTGTTTCGCAACAAACGAAGTCGTTACCTTTTTATCACTCTCGGCGGTTTTTACACCATCCGGGATCATCGGATTATCAGAAACCAGCAACAAAGCACCGTGCGGAATTTCATTCGCAAATCCTGTAATGAAGACAGTTGCGGTTTCCATATCAATGGCCATGGCACGTGTTTTACGAAGGTATTCTTTGAATTGATCGTCGTGTTCCCACACTCGGCGGTTGGTCGTATAGACCGTCCCTGTCCAATAATCGAGCTCGTGCTTGACGATCATCGAAGATACAGCACGCTGCAGACTAAACGAAGGCAAGGCCGGGATTTCTGCCGGCATATAGTCATTGCTTGTCCCCTCGCCGCGAATCGCAGCGATAGGCAGAATCAAGTCACCCAGTTGAGTTTTCTTTTTCAAACCACCACATTTACCCAAGAACAACACAGCCTGGGGATCCACAGCACTGATCAGATCCATAACCGTCGCCGCCATGGCGCTGCCCATTCCGAAGTTAATGATGGTGATGTTATCGGCCGTGGCTGTCTGCATGGGCTTGCCTTCACCACAAACGGGGACATTGAAGGCCTCAGCGAACATGTAAATGTAATTTGCGAAGTTAGTCAGAAGGATGTATTTGCCAAAATCTTTGAGCTCGACGCCCGTATAACGAGGAAGCCAATTTTCTACGATATCTTTTTTTGTTTTCATTAGTTTAAGACATACTCGATGGGCAGTACGATTTCAAGGCTGGCTTGGTCATTGGCCATCGCCTGAGGAATGGGTCTGAACTTTTCGATGCTACGAACCAACCCCAGTGCTGCCTCATTTAGACGCAAAAAAGAGCTCGTACTTTTTAGATTCACAGCTTCTATGCGGCCGTCTTGTAAAACTTGAAAGCGAACGACCACAGTGCCGGTCTCGCGTAATCTTTTAGAAATCTGGGGATAGATTTTTTTCTGTTCGATCAACAAACGTAGTTCATACAAATAACGATCTTTTTCAGTATTGGCAGCACCATTTTCTTGGCCAATCTGAGCCATGGACCTAGCTCCATCAGTAAAGCCTAATAGCTGGCTAGATGGCACAGGCAAAGTAGCAGCTGACTTTTTATCCACCTGACTAGTTGTAAATGTATCAGCGGCTTCGCTGATCACAGAAGGCACTTTGGTCTTTGCAGGGGAAGAGATACTTTGGGGCATCAAATTGCTTACCGAGAACTCTACAATGGTTGCCCCACTGCGAGCCACACCAAATGGGACATTGGGTTTCGCCCCAGCGAATGCCAATGTCAAAGCCAATATTCCATGCAACAGCACAGAGGTAACTACAAATTTTTGGTCATTTTTTAAAATCGACACAGGCCCCTCAGCTCAGAGAATTCAGGCTAACACAAAAAAAGCAAAGACTCATCATGTACCTGCAAATCATCTACGACCAAGACTTAGTGAAAGCTTGGTGAAACTACAGATCCACAATATCAGCGCACACAGGAGCCAGCGCGCCTCTACCACCCGATAGGCAGTCTGAAGACCAAGCCACACACTGCGAGCCCATCAAGCGCTGCTTGTGACCATTGCCATACTGTACTTCCACAGCACAACGATCTTTATTGACTGAATGACGACAAAAATCAGGACTGCGAACACTGCCATACTTTAAAATTTTGCAGGCCACGGGGATTCCCTCTTGATCGCAAGTCAACGTCTTCAGAGAGGCAAAAATTTGAATAGAAAAAAGAGTTGAAAGTAAGAAAAAAACAGCAGGCTTTAGCATACTACTGACACTCAACACTTATGCAGGTGCTAGCATCTGCTAAGCAAGTCAAGCCGCCCACTGTATCACTGGCATTTCTTTTTGCATGGAACGAAAAGGCCCGTTGGTCTGCTTTGGTTTGAACTTGAACCACAACATAACCGCGGCTGACAGCAATAAAGCCAGTCGCGAACTCGACATCGTAGGGCTGGATACCATGGGGGGCGCCACTATCAAGAACATATTTTACTTGGGTTTTGTTTTTCACTGTCCCAGAAATGGATTCAGTGATCGTGCAATTCATGGTTTCAGCTTGCGCCGCGAGTGAAAATAAAAATGAAATAAGAAAGACTTTTGTAGTACTCATGGGCAAGGTTATTATCACCCCTGCCCTGTGAAGCCATTTAATTTCTTAAATGGCACACCGTGTGGCTTGGAATTAGTTCACTTTAGCCATGTATTTATCTAACCGGTCTTTGTTCATTACAAATTTTGTCGCCAATTCTTTAGAAGCCTTTTGTGCATCTGCCAAATTAGAAGCTTTGCCGACTTGAATAACACCGACCATCGCCATAGGTATGTGGGATTTACATTCGTAAACGTAAACACCTTCTGCTGTTAGCTTCACACTGACAGCTTTACCGACAGTTCCGGACCAAGGTTTCGCACCCTTTGGAATAGCGACCGAAGCCACATCATGTGCCGGGTCCGTTGGTACAAACTTAACTGTATCACCTACAGCTGCTTTCAAATAAGGCGGATCAAAAACCATGATGCCCTCTTTGCCATTGTTTAACATTTTAACTTCATGTGATGCGGCTTGCGATGAAACTGCAAAAGTGGTTGCGATTGCAAATAAACCCGCTGCAAAAATATTTTTCATAGAATCTCCTTGAAGGATTATTATACAGAGTCTGTTTTGTGGGGTCTAATGGTATTATCAGTTACAGTCACTGATGTGTTGAAAGCACCCGCAAGGTTTCCGTTCTTTTTAGCAGAAATCTTACGTAAGTACAGACATGGTCTAGTTTACGACATTACAAAAAGTTGGAAAACCTAGAATTTGAGGCTCTTTCATGCCCTCGAGCAGACTGTTGAGCATTAAATCCAGTGCACAGTTCTTGGATCTTGAGTCCATAAATGCTAAAACAGCACATACCTATAAAGGGGATCCAATGAGCCTAGTATCGACCATTGAAAAGCAAAGACTGTTCTCGGCATCAGGCCAAGCTAAGGACATTCAATTTCGCAAACAACAACTTCAAAAGCTCCAAGACCTTTTAAAAGCAAATGAAGAGCTTTTATTTACGGCGATCTATAATGACTTTAAAAAATCAAAATTTGAAACCTATCTTACAGAGCT
>JANNCH010000210.1:0-2746 GCA_031386315.1 Pseudobdellovibrionaceae bacterium | reverse complement strand
CATCGAGCGAAGAAAAAAATCTCAAAGAAAATAAAATTGATTCGTTAGAAGCTGAAAGCTTAGGGCTTTTGATTTGCGGGTCTGGTCAAGGCATGGCCATTCGTGCAAATAAGTATCCGCATATCCGCGCGGCGCTGTGTTGGTTGCCAGAAATTGCAACTCTTTCACGTGAACACAACAATGCCAACGTTCTTTGTCTTGCCAGTCGTTTCACAGATGTGGATATGGCGGCCAAGATGATTCATTTATTTTATAAAACTACCTTTGCCGGCGGTCGCCACCAAAAACGCGTCGAAAAATTATCTCGCCCAATCTAATTGAAGGAGCCCACCATGTTGAATGCATCTTTATCAAAAACTGATCCCGAAGTTCAAGCTGCTATAAACGCCGAAATCGAGCGCCAAGAATACGGCCTCGAAATGATTGCTTCCGAAAACTATACATCTCGCGCAGTGATGGAAGCCCAAGGGTCGGTGCTGACTAATAAATACGCCGAAGGTTATCCGGGCAAACGCTATTATGGTGGTTGCGTGAATGTAGACACAGTGGAAACTTTAGCAATTGAAAGACTTAAAAAACTTTTTGGGTGCAGCTTTGCCAATGTTCAACCTCACTCAGGTTCACAGGCCAATATGGCCGTATACCTAGCCGCATGCAAAGCCGGCGATACAATACTGGGAATGGATCTTTCACACGGTGGACATTTAACTCACGGATCACCTGTGAATTTTAGTGGTCTTCTTTTTAAGGCGGCTTCTTATAAACTTGATCCCGAGTCAGGTCGTATCAATTACGATACTATTATGAAAACAGCCATCGAGACTCAACCTAAGTTAATTATTGCGGGCTACAGCGCTTACCCACGCGCACTTGATTTTGCAAAATTCAAAGAGATCGCAGATAAAGTGGGTGCGCATCTTTTGGTTGATATGGCGCACTTTGCAGGACTTGTGGCCGGCGGCCAGCACTCGTCACCTATCCCATATGCGGATTATGTGACAAGCACGACTCACAAAACTTTACGTGGTCCACGTGGTGGAATTATTCTTACGAACTCTGAGGAAAAAGCTAAAATTATTAACTCACGTATTTTTCCTGGAATTCAAGGTGGCCCGCTTGAGCATGTAATCGCCGGTAAAGCCGTTTCGTTCGGTGAAGCGCTTCAACCTGAATTTAAAAAATATGCCGAAAACGTTGTTATCAATGCAAAAGTTTTAGCGGAAGAAATGCTTTCTCTAGGGTTTAAACTTGTTACCGGAGGCACAGACAATCATTTGATTTTGGTCGATTTGAGTGATCGTGAAGTGACCGGGAAGTTGGCAGAGGCAAGCTTGGACGAAGCCGGCATCACTGTGAATAAAAACACCGTGCCGAACGAAAAACGTTCACCTTTTGTGACAAGTGGCATTCGTATCGGAACTCCGGCACTAACAACGCGTGGAATGGGCCCGGGCGAAATGAAGCAAGTGGCAAAATGGATATCGCAGGTGCTGAACGCTCCTAATGATGTGAATACTAAAAAACACATTCACGATGACATTCGTGCGCTTTGCCGCAACTTCCCTATTTATAAGAACTAAAAATTGTGGTTCTAATTACCAATCTTGAGTGAGCCCCGATTTATTCGACATACCACCAAAGGCTAGTAATATGCTTTTAATACAGCACTAAAGACGCTTCGCAAGAATGGGGACTATCGAGTAATTGCGAGCGAACACAGCTCAGAGATCAAATAAACGTAAAAACTATTTCATGCATGGGTCGTTATGGTCTATACTTAAAGTATAGATTTATGCGCATAAAGAATTTACAACACCTCGCACTGCTATTGCCACTTTCTTTGACCCTTGGGTCTTGTGCTACATTTCATACCCCTCTTTCGCGCTCAATTTTTGATCAAAATAAACGCATTGTTGCATCAGAAGATTCTCCTGTATCTGTTCATGCTGAAATTTCTGACTTTGACTGGCCCGTCGATGATGCACGCATGACCCGTGGATTTTTACCAAACAAACGCAAACCACATCTTGGCTTAGATTTAGCTGCGCCGAAGGGCACGCCTATTCTTGCTTCAAAAGGCGGAATGGTTATTTACGTTGGCCGCGAATTCCGCGGCTTCGGCAAAATGATCTTGATCGAGTCAGGCGACGGCTGGGCAACGCTCTATGCCCACTTAGACAGCATCTTAGTGGCGGAAGGTAAGAAGGTTCGTCAAGGTGAAGTTCTTGGCGCCATGGGCCGCACGGGGCGCGCAACAGGCGTTCATCTGCACTTCGAGATCCGCAAAGACCGTGGACCTGTTGATCCACTCCCACTACTTCCAAACGGAAACCGCGTTGCCGCCGTCGCTCGCGGTAAGTAAACCCCTCGCTTCGCTCCCCAGATCTAGGTTCTTCCCTGGTTAGGCTTTCCTGTGTTTGAAAGGACGCGGGCAACCTGCCCTTACAGCGCTTTGGTACCGCATGGTGCGGGCGCTGACGCCCTTTCAAACACAGGAAAGCCTAACCAGGGAAGAACCTAGTCTTGTGAACTTTCGAGTGATTTATTTACTGCGAGCGACAGTGGCGATCGCTTTGCTCTGCCGCTTGCTCGCAGACTAGTAATCTTTTTGGTTTTTTAGTTGCTTGTGGGTTTTGTTGGTTATTTGAAATAAAAAAAGGCAAACCGGTTGGTTTGCCTTTTTTTATTTAGCTGTAAAAGTCTAAATTAGAAAACGTTGAGAGTTGTGTTCAAACCAACATTTGTC
>JANNCH010000144.1:0-2608 GCA_031386315.1 Pseudobdellovibrionaceae bacterium | reverse complement strand
TCCCGGCAGGCGATACAGCACTCGCTCGACCCCTTCCATCGTCCACACCCACCTGCCGTTGACCATGTGGCGTTGGCGGAATGACTTCGGCTTCATCCGTATCGCCTGATACAGCGGCGCACCAAACGGATCGGTGTAATCGTAAATCGTCTCGACGACCGGCAACACGGTTTCCTCATCCGCATCCTCCTTTTTCGACTCCCTCACCGGCGGTGGCGTGAAATGAACCGCCCGCTCCTCCGCGAACAGGTCTTTCATCTTCAACCCCAACGCCCCCACCACCGCTTCACTGGTGCAGCCTGCGAAGCATTTGACCATCACACCGCCATCACGAGCCTTGCCAACCGACAGCGACGGCCCCTTCGGGCTATCGGCATGGGCAGGACAAACCACCATGACCCCGTTCTTCGTCGGCTTCCGCTTCTCAAAACGATTGATGAAATCTTCGTATTTCATACAGCAATAGGTTTCGCGGTTGTGGTTGATTTCGACTGCCGATTCACCGGCGGAGTTTTCGGCCTACCGTCAGCCTCCCACTTCGTCTTAACCCTCGTCAAAACCGACTGCCAGTTCTGCACCGCCCGACCCTGGTGATCCAACCACCCGCACCCCTCCATCTCATGCCAGAAATCTTCCGCCTTCCACGACCCCAACCCGTGAATCGAAGCCCACGCCTTAACCTCCGTCAACGTCGGCTTCCCAACCACCTCCGAAACCATTCCCTCTCTCTCTGCTATAGGAGTAGGAGTAGGAGATGGAGAGCTATGTTTTGCCATACCACTTGCCATACGTTTGCCATTGGCTGTGCTATGGCTGTGCCATCGCCTGTCTGCACCTAGTTTGCCTGATTCTGAACGGTTTGCGCGAAATGCGTCCTGCTCGGCTCGAATTTGCTCCATCCTCTCGTTCTTGAAGCACCCGGCAGCACCCTCTTTGAACTTGGCAAACACATGGGTAGCCAATGGCTGTGCCATACCACCAGAAAGTCGCTCCATCTCGTTCAAAGTAACGTGGCCCTGCGTCCATTGCCGACACAAAAGCGTGATGTAAAGTCCCCTCTCCTCATTCCCCATCGCAAACGTCCCAGCCAAGAAATCGTCAGCGTAAAATTGAAACGCAGGTGGCTTCATTTTACCTCCATTTCACCCATCGCTTCAGCAATGAGTTTCTCCCCAACTTTCACCAGCCTCTCCGTCGGCACTTTCGCTATCGCCAACCGAAAAGCATCCACCATCTTGTTCGTCAACTCTCCCCTCTCCTCGTGACACACATCACACAGCGTCTGATACACATACTCCGGGTAATCCCACGGATCAGCCTTCGCATACACCAAATGATGCACCTGTAAATTACTCTTGTCGTCACCACAGATTACACAACGCCAGCCGTCACGTTCCAATATCTGTAATCGCTTTTTCTGCCAGAGAGGACTCCGAAGTTTTTCTTTGTAGGTCATATTTTTAATCCAGTTTTACCGTAACGCCGCTCATAAAACCCTCTCCAATAGCACCTGTCAAAACCTTTCTCCAAAATCTTACCAACATCTTATTCACACCCACCAACAACCGCCCTCACGGTCAATGGATTTTCACCGGGGAGACGGTTGAGGGAAAGGGCGGGGAGAAAGGTGGGGGACTCATTTACGCACAACCACGTCCGATTGCGGGGGTGGGGGTAGGGGGTGTGGGGACGGTCTGGGATTTATCCTGGGCAGGCAGGCCGGGGCGTGGGCAGGCCTTGCGTCTCGTGCCCGCTGCCGGCGTGCTGGTCATCGAGCCGAGCGTGGGCGTCCTGCTGGAAGCTTCGGCGTGGTCAAGGCGCGCTCCTCGCTCCATCCGTTGAACTTTACCCGCTGGTAAACCGTGGAATAAGGAAGGCCAGCGGCAAAGGCTTTAGCCATGAGGGAATCAGGGTTTCGAGTCTTTGGCCTGCGGTTTCTGCACTGCTCCGCCTGCGTTGCCCATCGGCAGTTGTCCTTGCTGTATCCGCTGGCGTTGTCTATCCGATCCAGCGAGAAGCCAGGCAGCGGAACGCCCATATCCTCAACGAAATTTCCATAACTCTCAAGCCATCGCTCGCAGACTGAAATTCCGCGCTCTCCATACCATTTGAAGCTGCAAGAGTTCGGGTTGGTGCAGCGTTGAATCATCGCCTGCCATGCCGAATAACACTTTGTCGCCTTGCCGCCAATTTTTGCGGGGTAGCTGTGCTTGAAACTTCCAACTGGCCTGCCTCGTTTGTTGCTCATGCGAACACCATCGCATTTAAGTGCTTTCAAGTCAATTATGTTTCACATTTATCTGATATGTTTAATAGACGTTACCGTTAAACAAAGGGCTTTCCGTCAATTCTGCGGGGTTTCGCCCTGAATTTGTGGGGCAACCACTAGGGGTTGTGGTGTCTCGCTTTGCGCGGGAGTCGCGGGCGGGGATTGCCTGGGCTGGATCGCCAGCGGGTTCGAGGTCTGGCCGCGCTGCGTTTGGCGGGCCGGTTTCAACGTGCCGGCGGTGGGGCTGACCAGCTTCCAAAGCCTTTCTTTGGCCGCGGTCAGGCGGAGGAACAGATCGGCGTCGTCGTCGTCAATCGCTGCATCAATCATCAAATCAAC
>JANNCH010000140.1:0-3761 GCA_031386315.1 Pseudobdellovibrionaceae bacterium | reverse complement strand
CCGCAGCCTGATTCACCCACAAGGCCAAGGGTCTTTCCACGCTTGATACTTAAAGTCACATCATTCACGGCATGGGTCCAAGATTTAGCTTGGCCAAAAAAACCAAACTGATTCGGGAATGATGTCTTTAGATTTTCAATACGCACGAGGGTTTCTGAAGCCGAAGTGTCGGGCAGGGCCATTTTTGTCGTCGCTGTGCGAATGAGGGCCTCTTTGCGTTCTTCGCCAGATTCAGTCATAAAGTCTGAAAGTACTGGAAGGCGAACAGGATTTTTTTCTAACAACGGTCGACAGGCAAGTAAGCCTTTTGTGTAAGGATGTTGTGGGTTGCTGAAAATTTGTTGAGTCGTACCGCGCTCAACGATGTCGCCCTTGTACATGACAATCACTTCGTCAGCAATATCTGCCACGACGCCCAGGTCATGGGTGATAAACAACAGACTCATGTCTGATTGCTTCTGTAAGCTTGCCAGTAAGTTTAAAATTTCTTTTTGAATAGTAACATCAAGTGCCGTTGTCGGCTCATCACAGATCAATAGGTCGGGATTGCAAGCGATAGCCATTGCGATCATAGCCCTTTGTCTTTGTCCGCCGCTCATTTGATGTGGATAGAAGTTCACGCGCTCTTTCGGAAAAGGCATGCGAACTTGTTCAAGCAGCTCGATGGCTTTTTCTTTTGCTTCCTTTTGTTTCATCTTGCGGTGAAGCATCAAGCTTTCAGCGATTTGGTCACCGATGGTGAAAACAGGATTCAAGCTACTCATAGGTTCTTGAAAAATCATTGAAATGCGGTCACCGCGGACTTTGCACATTTCGTTTTCAGAAATTTTTAACAGATCACGGCCTTCCCAAAGAATTTCACCAGATGCTATTTTTCCAGGGGGTTGCGGAATCAAGCGCATAACTGCTAATGAAGTTACGCTTTTTCCAGAGCCAGATTCGCCCACTAATGCGACAGTTTTTCCCTTTGGAATAGAGAATGAAATGTTTTTAACCGCGTGGACGGTGCGATCATCTGTGCGAAAATCAATCGACAGATTTTTAACTTCAAGAATGTGGGTACTGTTTTTAGCTGACACGCATGCTCACTTTCTGTTTCAAGCACGGCGAGTGTCTGATATTTTTTTCGCAGAGTCAAAGATTGAGAGGTAGAATTGTCGCAGAATTTTTTGCTTAATGCGTGCTGATTTCGCAAGGATAGCGCTTTCATGAGCTTTTCAACTGCAGTTCAGCGGCGCCAACCTAAGTCTATGGATGAAATTCGATTTTTGAGATCTTGTGCTCAGGTGTGTATTTAAATGACATAGGGTGTAATTTTCAAGTGCCAACCAGTTCTTGCAAGTGTTTGATAAATCCGACATTTGTTCACTAGTTCTTGCGACCCCCTTGTACGACCTGAGCGCTTTTGTTGAGGTCACGAACTGGAAAAAATCGTTGTAGAAAGTTACTGCTGTGTCAATCATGATGATGGATGATTTTGACAGAATTCATTTGTCTCTTAGTCCAAAATATTTTTTAATGACTCCCTATGAAAAACTTTATATTTCAGCAACTTTTTGAGAGCGAAAGTTCTACTTTTACGTATATTTTGGCAGATGCAGAAAGCGGTGAAGCTTTGATCATTGATCCTGTTTTAGAAACCGTTAACCGTGATCTTAAATTAATCAATGAATTAGACCTAAAGCTCCTTTGTGTTCTTGAAACTCATGTGCATGCGGATCATATAACTGGGGCGGGAAAAATTGCTGACTCAACAGGTGCCATAATTGCACTGAGTGAAGCGGCTCACGTTGAAGGAAGGCATCAGGCTTTACGAGACGGCGATGTCATTCGTTTCGGACGATTCGAGCTTAAGGCGCTCACGACCCCTGGACACACCAATAGTTGCATGAGCTTTTTATTTAATGATCGGGTCTTCACTGGCGATGCCTTATTAATTCGTGCCAATGGACGAACTGATTTTCAAGAAGGCTCTTCTGAAAAACTTTTCGAAAATGTTCATCAAAAACTTTTTTCTCTTTCTGACGAAACATTGGTTTACCCTGCTCACGATTATAAAGGATTCACCTCGTCTAGCATTGGAGCCGAAAAACGACATAATGTTAGACTGAATCAGCAGAGAAAGTTAGAAGATTTTGTTCAAATCATGGCAAACTTAAATCTTCCTGCTCCGAAAAAAATGGATGTCGCAGTTCCTGCAAATTTAAAACTTGGTCGAATATAAGGAGTTATCATGCATTCACATTTTAAAGTTTTGATCTTAGGCGCGGGTTCGGGTGGTATTTCTGTAGCTTCTCGCTTAAGAAAGCAGATGACCGACAAAGATATTGCGATCATCGAACCAGCTAAGTTTCATTTTTATCAACCATTGTGGACATTAGTCGGCGCAGGTGTAGTTAAAAAAGAGACAACGAAGAGAGCGATGAGCTCCGTTATTCCTAAAGGAGTGGCGTGGATTGAAGATCGAGTTCAAAAAGTAAATGCTGAGCTAAACAAAGTAACTTGCGCTTCTGGCAAAGAAATTACTTTTGATTATTTGTTAGTGGCGACGGGGTTAAAACTAGATTGGGAAAAAATTAAGGGTATTGAGGGGAATCTTGGTAAGAATGGTCTATGCAGTATTTATGATTATGAGGGTGCAGGAATAACAGCTACAATGCTTGAAACCTTTAAAGGGGGACATGCTATTTTTACGATGCCACCTGTTCCCATTAAATGTGCAGGTGCTCCTCAAAAAATCATGTACCTTGCTGAAGAAATTTTTGCTAAAAATGGCGTGAAAGATAATTCTAAGATTTCTTTTGCAGTTGCTGGAAAGGTCATTTTTGGAATTCCAGCTTTTGCAGCACCGTTAACAAAAGTAGCAGAACGTAAAAATATAGGTCTCAAGTTTTCCCACAGGCTTGTTGAAGTTAAGGCGAATGAAAACGTTGCAGTATTTGAAAAAGCGACAGAAACTTCTACTGAACTTATCAGTATGCCCTATGACCTCTTACATATAGTGCCGCCAATGAGTGCTCATAACTACATCAATGAATCTAATCTTGCTTTTACTGGCGGGCCACAAACAGGTTGGTTAAAGGTCGATCCATTTACTTTACAACATCAAGATCATAAAAACATTTTCGGCATAGGAGATGTAACAGGTGTTCCGAATTCTAAAACTGGAGCGGCTATTCGTAAACAAGCGCCCGTCGTGACGCAAAATATGATCGATACGATCGCAGGTAAAACTCCAAGTCTGAAGTACGATGGCTATTCATCTTGCCCGTTAATCACGGGTGTCGGGAAAGTTATTCTTGCTGAGTTTGGATATGATGGAAAACTCATGCCTTCTTTTCCGATGGATATGACCAAAGAAAGAAGAAGCATGTGGGTTTTGAAAAAAGATTTACTACCTCGGATGTACTGGAATGGCATGCTAAAAGGTCGCATGTGAATTTTGATTTTTCTAATTGTAAAAGTTGGGAGTAAATTTTTAACTCCAGTTGGTTTTCTTTTGTCTCTATCTCCAATTATGAATTTTCTTGAAAACTTGTTTTGGACTTGAAAAAAATGGAGCGGGAGGCAGGGCTCGCAGGCTGCTGGTTCGCTGCGCTCACACGGGTTCGAGTCCCCCGTCGTACACGGAATCATCTTTGGTGATTCCAACAACAGGCAGTTTAAATAAAAAGGAAAATGCTATTGACTGTAAATTGGAATTGGAGCGGGAGACGGGACTCAAACCCGCGACCTATGCCTTGGCAAGGCATCGCTCTATC
>JANNCH010000135.1:0-6155 GCA_031386315.1 Pseudobdellovibrionaceae bacterium | reverse complement strand
TTTTGGAATGATATACTTTTTCACTTTTATGGTGACTGCTTGGCTATCAAACGCCATGGGTGAAAAAGTCACGCTCATTTCAGCGTTTTTCTTCACACAATGAGCCGCAGTTAGTACGATATCTTCAGCAATCATCGAACCCGTGCACGCATCTACATTTGTATAACGGATCTCGTCTTTACCCTGCATTTCTTTGACTTCAGTGTAGGCATTTACGGCAACAACCCATTTTGACGAGCTTAAATTTTCTTGTATCAAACGACCGCCAATAACACCGTCACCTGTGGCTTCAATCATCGCATCTTTAGAACCTTGTTCAGCACAGCCCACAGCTAAGATCAAAAGTGCAACCAAGCCAGTGATTTTCTTTTTCATACCGAGGTCCCTTTGATCAATAGGTTTGCGAATACCCGTAAAGGGCATCACAGATCTATCTACAATATTCATTCCGTATCAGGACTCAATGAGGTGAGTTTAGGCTGTCCACTATTTAGCTAGAGTGCCGAAAAATGAGATTAT
This sequence comes from Pseudobdellovibrionaceae bacterium, assembly GCA_031386315.1. GTDB lineage: Bacteria > Bdellovibrionota > Bdellovibrionia > Bdellovibrionales > Bdellovibrionaceae > JANNCH01. The sequence continues at coordinate 5,636 of JANNCH010000135.1, read as the reverse complement.
TTCCCGCGTTGCTTCTTTCGGATGCCCCCCCAAGTAGCAAAGCAGCCAATGCAAGCATTTGGATTTTATTTTTTTCAAGATCACAGACCGCTACTTAGTTAGTAAGTCCATCTACCAGCTATTAGGCATGTGCAAATGCTTTTTTGGCAAATCCTAGTGTCGAAAAAATTGACACAGGCAAAGCTCTTTTCGGCTACAGAAGCCTAAGTCCAGCTCATAGCTAAATAATGGGCCCTCAACGGTCATTTGTTTGCATATTCATATTCCATAGCGATTAGGAGACTATATTATGTGGACAAATAAAAGCATGACCCTAATGGCGACAATGGGAACCTTCATCGTTCTGGTATCACCTGCAGCCCTGGCGCAATCCCATCAGCAACAACAGCAAACTTTTATAGACCACCTCAGTCAAATCAATGTGACAGAACTGGATCAGGTTCCGGCCCAACTGTCGCCGGCATTTCGCTCAAATTTTATTGTTAAACACGGAATGCTTCACAATGGTCCACGCGGACACAAATTAGAACAAGACGTCCCAGGCTTTGGCATTCATGCGGATGTTAATAATCCACGAATATATGTATTTGACCCACAAACGGCTTTTGTCGTTTCTTACAACGGGAATGTTTCACAAGAAGGCGGTCAAGCGCTTGATATGATGACCTACGAAGAGGTCACAAAATCATTTAATTTTCGAAAAATTGAATTCCCCGTTTCTAATGGTCACTATGCTTTGAATGATCAGTCGTGCAATATGTGTCACGGTGGCGTTGGTAGAAATGAAAAAATCCGTCCTATCTTTTCAATGTATCCTGACTGGCCACGCTTTTTTGGCTCTGATAACGATGAGCTTAAATTAGCTGAAAAGTATCCGACAGAAAAGTCGATTCCCGCTGATACTGATTCTGTAACTCGTGAGCGAATCAAGATGCAAAAAATTGAACACGACAGTTTCTTTAAATTTAAATTTGAAACCGCTCCGCAAAACCCACGCTATGCTCCTCTTTTTTCATCGAAGGCCTATGCGACCCATGGCTTTCCAGAAAAAATGGAAAATTATAAAGAATATCCTTACCGTTCTGATGTGGAATTGATTGGACAAAAATTAAATCCATCGGATGTTTCAAGAGCTTTCTCACGCCGTGCGGGTTTGAGATTCAATTTATTGTACTCAAGATTGAATGTACGCCAAGTTGTGAGCACCATCACATCTCAGTCAGAGCAGTTTGAAAAATTCGGAAAATTCTTTGTCTACAATATCATGCGCTGCGGACCAGAAACTTCAAACAATGCTGTTATCAAGCGCTGGGCTTTGACTCTCAAAGAGAGCCTCAAAAAAGTTGAAGATCAAAAATCCATCGAGTATCGTGCTTGGGATTTACAAAACTTTACACCAGAAAATCCATTGACTGATAAGGGCCACTTCACGGTCGGTAGCGATCTTAAGTTGATCGGTAAAAAACAGGCCCTTTTAGAGTATGGACAAAACTTAGCCCTTTTTGGTCTTAAAATAAATGATGTTGATATAAGATTTACTTATTACCATCCTGATTACTTACCCGAAAGTGCCTATCGCAATTTAGGTCCACTGGATGCCATGCAAGTGGGATATCTAGATATGTGCGGCGATGCTAAAAATAGCTGCGAGAAATATTTTAACTCGTACAATGATGGATCCACGACGATGGATGAGCACTTAACAGCTAATTTGTTGTTGGAACTCGGAAAGAATAATCGCGAGATTCGTGACTTTATGAAGAAAAATGACGCCTCTGTAAACCGCGGCTTGCTTGATAAATACAGCGGCAGCACTTTCGAAAAACGTCTTTTGTTAGATCGAAAATTCTTTACTAAACTAGATAGCCTTTCGAAATGGTTTAGCCTTCCGTACCCTTTCCAAAAAGGGGATTCAGGCAAAGCAACAAAGTTTATCGAAATGCATCACCGTGCCCCTTTTAACAGTACCTACCAAGCCAACTATAAAGAGATGTGCGGTATTTTAGAGAAGCAATTATTGAAGAATTAAACTTTGGGTTGGGATGTTTTTACAGCAGTGATTGGCATAATTCGAAAATGTGGCCATCCATGAGCACGCCTTTCTCAGGGCCGTCGTGGCCAATGCCGTTCGGTTAAGAGGATTTAAACCTCGTCGTTTTCGACAGAGCTGAGCATTCTTGTTTTGTACAGTGGCTCAAACGAAAACCCTGCGAGAGTACTCACAGGGTTCCTTTTTATTAGGAAGAGTCCAAGAATGTTTTGTTGAGTGAGTCTATTATTCAAGACCGACCTGGATGGCCGGTCTTTCTGGGGCTTGGGGATAGGTCCCCAATTGCAGGACGCAGATACTATCTTTTGTCGCAAACCCACCTCTTAACCGAACGGCATTGGCCGTCGTGGCCCTGAGACCATAGTACATCCTTAAGTTCGCTCCTAATTTTATAGAGTTCTGAGAGTACTCTCTCAGAACTGCCATTTGAGCCATTGGTAAAAGTGAGTAGCACTGCGTACCCTCGAAAACGGAGTAGCAAGCAATCAAGGCTTCGTAGGACTCGCAGTAGGGCGATAGCCACTGGTTTTTTTTGTAACAGTGGTGACGCATGAACTTAACATCAATACACAGATAAAAATCATTCCTAATTTCACAAGCTCCTCCTTGGCTTGCACTCTTTAATCTAGTGAAGAGTGCCTTTATACAAACGATCTTTTAATTCTTTGATTTCTTCGACGTTGACCTCGTAGGGGCGACCGCATATCTGGCAAGTGACACCGGCCACTTCTTTTTTGTCGATCATGTCCTGTAATTCTTCGACACCGAAGGTTTCTAGCGCGCGCATGACTCGTTCTTTGGTGCATGGGCAATAATATTCAACTGCAAAATCATGTTGCAATTCTGTGAACTCAATTCCATCCATGTAGGGCTTCACCAAATCTATTGGCTGTGCGCCGTCTAAAATCATTTTTGAAACTTGAATTTTTGAGTTCTCAGCATTTTTTTGAATACGCTCAACAACAGCGTCTTCCACACCTGGCATCACTTCAATGATAACACCGCCCGCTGCACGAACTTTGCCGTAGGTATCGATATATACACCGAGCGAAACCAAACAACGAATCTGGTGGGACTGTTCAAGATAGTGGGCAATGTCTTCACCGATTTCGCCACTGTTCATGGCGACAGTTCCTTGGTGGGGCTGTTTTTGAAAAGGCAAATGACGACTGACAACCAAGGTGCCACTACCAACATGTTCTTTTAAACTCAAACCACCTTCGTACTTGGTCGGTTCATAGTGAGCATGCGGAGTATACCCACGCACCTGCCCATTGAAATTGGCTTCGGCATAGATATTACCCATGACGCCAGACCCGCGAAAAAGTAAACCCACCTGCTGACCTTCTTTTAAATGGGAGGCAAGCAACAAGGCCCCGACCATGGCACGCCCTACCCCCACCGTTGGCAATGGATACATGTCCTGCAGTTTTTGCATTGTTTTGACAACCTCGGTCGCATCCACAGCGGCAATACGCACAGTGAAATCATTTGAAACGAAGCGGTGAACACGATCTTTTTTAGGGGGCTGAGCTGAGTCATTCATGGCATTTATTTTAGCAAAGGCCTAGTATAGACACAATATGAAACTATATCTGTTCCGCCATGCCGAGAAAGCCTCTCTATTTCACGATGATCCCGTTTTAAACGAAAACGGAATGCAGCAGGCCATAGCTCTGCTCGAAAAGGTGCAAAAGCAAGAGCTTCCAAAACCCACTCAACTATGGGTTTCGCCTCGCGTTCGTGCCCGTCAAAGTTTTCAAAAACTCTCAGAGGGCATCCAAGTGCCTTTACAGATTTTCCAGGATCTTGATGAAAAAATGAGCGGCGAAAATCGCCACGAATTCCGTGACCGCGTGGATCGCTTTCTGACAAAAGCCGGCGAACAGGACGGAGTTTTATTTATTTGCTCGCACTATGACTGGCTCGAAGAGTCTCTACAACTCATCGCAAGTGATACCGATCTGATGCACGAAATTCACTCACACTGGGGTTCACTGCAGTACATGGCCCTCGATAAAAAAGATACTATTTACGAATTCATCGAAAGCAAAAGGATCACGCCGTGACTCAGAACACCCAAATTCGCAACATCTGGGCCGTCGGACGCAACTATGCCGACCACGCAAAAGAACTAGGCAATGATGTCCCCACAACACCATTATTTTTTCTAAAAGCCGGAAGCACCGCGAGTTTTTCAGAAAAAAATATTTACCTACCCTCTTGGAGCGAAGACGTTCATCACGAAATCGAATTAGCATTACAATTCGACGAAAACCTAAAAGTTCACAAAGCCTGCATAGCCCTCGATTTAACAGAAAGAAAAAAACAAGCCGAACTCAAAGCCAAAGGCCAACCATGGACCTTAGCAAAATCCTTCACAGGCTCATGCCCATTGTCAGGATTTTTTCCGGTCTCGAATCTAAATGAACTAAAAAATCTACAACTAGTTCTAACAGTGAACGGCGAAATCCGCCAAAACGCTAAAACCTCACAAATGATCTTCAAATTAGAACAACTAATAGACTTCGCGCGTCAGCACTTCCCAATCTGCCCCGGCGATTTACTAATCACCGGCACCCCTTCAGGCGTAGGCCCCCTCAAAGCAGGCGATCAAGTAAACGCTGAAATCACCGGCCGCGTCAGTCACGAATGGACAGTGATCAAGGGTTCTTAACTTTTAGACAAAAGAAACTCTGTTCTTCCGCACAGCAGGGGGAGGCCTTCCTTTGCCTGAAACGGCCTCAGCGCCCATCTGCACGAGGCGCTACCAAATCGCTGTGAGGGCCGGATGCCCGTGCCGTTTCAGGTAAAGAAAGGCCTCCCCCTGCTGTGCGGAAGTACCAGAACCCTCTTTTACCAAGAGTTTTAAGCCCAAGAGTGCCGACCATTTTACTTGAATTTCCGTGGCCCTGCGGTAGATTTCTCGAACGCAAAATTGAGGTTTCTTATGAATGATATTCAGTCGCAAATTGTTACGCGTGGTGAAGAGATTTTAAAACGTATGGAGAGCCAATCGAAGGCCTCTATTTTTTCTAAAGATTTTTGGTATGGCTCTATTATGGAATGGAGCATGAAGAATGAAAAATTTAAAACCAATATGTTTCGTTTTGTCGATGTTTTGCCTTCGATCAATTCTGGTGATGAAGTTGCTCGTCATTTAAAAGAATATTTTTCAGAAGATGGCGCTTCTTTACCACCGGTTTTTAATGTTGGCTTGGGACTTGGATCTTTAGCTCCTGGCTTGATGGCTGGTGCTATTCGTAAAAACGTCATGGGTATGGCTAAGATGTTCATCACGGGCGAAAGCCCAGGTGACGCTTTGCCAGTTTTGAAAAAAGCCCGTAAAAATAAAATGACCTTCACCGTAGATATTTTGGGCGAAGCTACTTTGTCTGAAAAAGAGGCCATGGATTATTCTGGCAAATATATGGAGCTCATCAATTGGCTCGCGAAAGATTCGCAAAATTGGGATGAAGTCGCATTGATCGATCGTGATCATGAAGGTGCGATTCCAAAAGTGAATGTTTCTGTTAAAATGACGGCTCTTTATTCACAAATTAAAGATTTGGCATGGGATGAATCG
>JANNCH010000119.1:0-6083 GCA_031386315.1 Pseudobdellovibrionaceae bacterium | reverse complement strand
GCCATGGGCCACCCGGATTCTTGCATCTGGCGCGATCTGCCTTAACTCGTCTGCCAGTGCATAAATTCCTTGAATTCGGTTATGAATAAAATAAACCTGACCGCCACGCGAAATTTCTGATTCAACGGCTTTGCGAATTGTATCGGGATCAAACTTACAAACAAAAGTACGTGTTGGTAAGCGGTCCACGGTGCCGTATTAATAAGACTTAAATCACGAATGCCCACGAGCGACATATTCAACGTGCGCGGAATAGGTGTTGCAGAAAGAGTCAATGTATCGACGCTTGATTTGATTTTGCGAATCTTTTCTTTATGAGTGACGCCGAACTTTTGCTCTTCATCGATAACAAGCAAACCCAAATCTTTGTAGCTGATCGAGTTGCCAAGTAATTTGTGAGTACCAATAACGATATCAACGCGCCCCTCTTTTAGATCAAGCAGGGTTTTTTTGGTATCAGTTGTAGAGACAAAACGATTCAATACTCGGATCTCTACAGGCCAACCATCGAAGCGCTTTTTAAAGGTCTCAAAATGCTGAAACGTGAGAACTGTTGTTGGAGCAAGGATAGCAACCTGCTTTTGTGCCTGTACGGCAAAAAAAGCCGCCCGCATCGCCACTTCTGTTTTGCCAAAGCCCACATCACCACAAACGAGGCGATCCATGGGTTTTGTCGAATGCAAATCTTTAACGATGTCGCCGATAGCGCGCAGCTGATCATCGGTTTCTTCATAGGGGAAGCCATTTTCAAATGAAATGGTTTCAGTTTCATTCCACTGCATGGCTGGTCTGAACATCTCTGCACGTTTAGAGTAAAGCGCTAAAAGTTCTGCTGCGATGTCTTTGACATGCCCTTTTACTTTAGCCTTTACTTTTTCCCAGCCCATTCCGCCAAGTTTATCCAAAATGGTTGTTTGATTGGCGCCCGAGTATTTCTGTAATTGTCCAACGCGATAAACGGGAAGATACAATTTGTCTTTATCTTTGTAGCCGACCTGAATAAATTCTGCATCCACGCCATTGATAGGCATGAGCTTAAGGCCTTCATATTGACCCACACCATGCTTAACATGAACCACTAAATCACCTGGCTTTAAATCACCAAAACTGAGGCGTTTGGCCTGCTTCTGAAAGTCTTCAGAGCCCGAGGTGCTGCGTTGACGCTGTTTTTTTCCGAAAAAATCATCATCACTTAAAAAAACAATCTTATCTTCTTCAAGACGCAAATTTTCACTCAGAGCACGTGGAATAATGTGTATGGCATTGGGGTTGCCATCTTGCTCAAGCAACCATGAATCCCATTTGTACTCATCAGAGCCACACTTAATAGCTTGTAAGCCCAGCTTTTCTAGAACAAGTGCCAAGCGTTCGTTGTGTGATTGATTTTTTGTACCAACAAATATTCGATACCCATCTTCGCGCCAACGATGAAGTTTTGCGGTGGCGGCTTGCAACCAACCCTCGCTACCAACAACATGAGAAAGTGCAATATTTGAAAAATCTAAAGTGTTGTGGGTGCGGTACTCGATGCGAGCATCCGGCGAATCTTCATTTAAAAGATATTCTAAGTTTGAAAAATAAATTTCGCGCGAGTCCTCTGGAAAAGACAAGCTCTCAAAGCCATTAAAAAGAGTTTCGATCTTTGGTCGAATCACATGGTGAGCGCTGGCATCAAAGTCTGTTTTAAGTTCTGCGAGGAACTCATCGGTGACGCGTGAAATTTCAATAGGGTCTAAAAACCAAAGATTCAATGGTGTCGAAAAATGTTCTGTGGGTGGTATGAGCGTATTGTAAAAATAGGGCAGCAAAAATTCGATACCAGAGAATGAATTTTTTAAAACGAGCGATCGAAAAACTTCGTCAGCTTCAGCGCGGTCGACCTCGCGACCTTCAATGGATGCGCGTACGCGTTTTAAAAGATCTTCGTAAGTATCATCTAAAAAAAGATATTCAGTCGCGGGACATAGGTTGAAAGACTTTGTTTCTTCACGGCTGCGCTGATCGCTGGTATTGAAATAGCGCAAAGAATCGATTTGATCGCCAAAGAGTTCAATTCGGACTGGGAAAACCTCTGCCGCTGAAAAAATATCTAAGATTCCACCGCGAATGGAATACTGTCCCTTATCTTCGACCATCGGCGCAGATCGATAGCCCAATTGTTGCAGATATTCGTTTAAATTTTCGGGCAACTCATCGCCAGATTTTAATGTGCGGCTGTGGTCTCGCAAACATTTGTACGGCAATGTTTTTTGCATAAGTGCGTCAGCGGTCGCAATAAAGACGTCACCTGGTTTTGCATTTTGGGCTTTATATAAAAATCGTAATCGTTCCGAAGAAATTTTCGGGTTTGGATAGAGCCCAGAAAATGGCGAAACATCGTAAGCAGGTAGTAAAATGGTTTGACGTAGCGGATCAAAAAAATCAATTTGCTGCTGAAGTTTATATGCAGTTTGCAAACCATCAACGACAACAAGATGCGGCAAGCTGTTGATTTTTTTAGAATATGTTTGAGACAAAAAGAAAGCAAGAGATAGCGGTGAGGCGCTTCCCGTGACTTGAATTCTTCCTTTTGTAGTTTCCAATGCTCTTTCTAAGATCGACTCGAGCCTGGTGTGCGTGCTTTCTGACTTCATTGATGCCGCCCACTTTGCCATGACTATCGCTTTGTTTCTATTCATATTTCTTGGTTTTTAGATGCAGCCTGTATATAACAAGTAATGCAAATGTATTGATATTGGGAAGCTGCGCGCATGCGCTGTAACCCATGAGTTTATTCTAAAGTAGTCAATGCAGGGCGCGAGGAGGAGACATACTTTTTGTATGTCGATGACGAGCAACGCGGCAGTGGCTACTTTAGAATAAACTCATTTAGCACCGTGGCCAGGATTGCTGCGGACAGGGAGGGTGTGTGCCACTCGGCGGAGTCATTTTCATCACGATTTTCATCGCTTGTTTCGGAGCCTTTTTGCTTTGGTTTGCCAGCAAAACGGGCGGTCCCGCAAAAAAATCCACAGTCAAAATGGAGCCGTATGAGTGCGGTATTCCAGTTGTCGACAAAAAGGATACAAAAATTTCTGTGAAGTTTTATCTCACGGCGATTCTTTTTATTCTTTTCGATATCGAAATTATCTTTATGTATCCATGGGCCACCACATTCAAAGACATGATTGCGGGTGGAGCCGGTGCTTTTGCAATGGCTGAAATGGGCACCTTCATGCTTATTTTTATCTATGGCTTAGTTTGGGTTATCAAAGCAAAAGCATTGGAGTGGGACTAGATCATGGGAAATGATATTTTTGAAATAGTTGTCAATGGTGTCAAAGTCGTTCTCGTTTTCTTAATGATCGTACAGCTTGTTCCTATTTTGGTGTGGGTCGAGCGTCGTGGATCAGGATTTATTCAAAATCGTTTTGGACCGAATCGCATTGGACCCCTGGGCCTGACTCAGCTTTTGGCAGATGCAGTTAAATTTTTAACGAAAGAAAATTTTGTCCCCGCAAAAGCACAGCCTGTGTTGTTTTACGCGGCTCCAATTTTTGCATTGATACCAGGGGCCGTTGCGTTTGCTGCGATCCCGATGTCGACGCCACTTTTGATCGAAGCCTTTGAAATGTTTGGTCGCAGCTGGGGCCCCTATACTTTCTTGATTCAAGGTTATGAAATTGGCGTGGGAATCGTCTTTATTCTGGGTGTTTCATCACTTGCGGCCTACACCATGCTAATGGCGGGTTGGGGTTCTGGAAATAAATTTGCGCTTATGGGTGCCATGCGCGCCAGTGCGCAGGCGATTTCATACGAGCTTGCTCTGGGTCTTTCGCTTGTGGGTGTGATTTTACACTACGGTACATTTAGCTTAACCGACATCGTTCATGCACAACAAACTATGTTGAGTTTCGATTTCATGGGCTATCACATAGTATCGGACTATTTACCGAACTGGGGTATTTTTTATCAACCACTCGGTATGGTTATTTTCTTTGCAGCTACGTTTGCCGAATCGAATCGTTTGCCATTCGATTTAGCCGAGGGCGAGGCAGAGCTCGTTGCCGGTTTCCACACAGAGTACGGTGGATTTAAATTCAATATGTTTTTCATCGGTGAGTATGCTCACATGATGATCGCGGCCGGCTTGATGTCGACTTTTTATTTTGGCGGATACGGTCTCGGTTGGTTCACGCCAGAGCAAGTTCATTCTTGGTTTGCAAGCTACTCACCAGGCATTGCAAGCGCGCTGACGTCACTGGTTCACTTTTTAGCTTTCAATGTTAAATTTTTCTTCTTCTTGTGGATCTTTATTTGGGTTCGCTGGACACTGCCGCGTTTCCGCTACGATCAGTTGATGGACTTGGGATGGAAGACAATGTTGCCATGGGCTTTGGGGAACACAATTTTCACAGCCATAGTCATTTACTTGGCATCACTATAAAGGAGTAGACCATGAGTGCAGATGCGTTTTTATTTTGGTTTCTAGCGGTGGTCACCATTGCAAGTGGACTCTCAGTTATTTTAGCAACAAATCCGATTTATTCAGCGCTTTGTCTGGCAATGGCCATGGTCGGTATTTCGGCTTTATTTGTAACCCTCGATGCTTTGTTCATTGCAGGCGTTCAGTTGATCGTTTATGCGGGCGCCGTGATGGTTTTATTCGTAATGGTTTTGATGCTCTTCGATTTGCGCAATGAAACAAGTGCGTTTTCTAGAGGTAAATTCACCGGAGCAATAAAAATTGCAACCGTGGGTCTGTTGTCTGGATTGATTGTTGGCGCGATTGTTAAAACAGTGGATGTTTTTGCAGAGAAGGTGGCGGACAAAGTTCCCCCAACCCCGATGGAAGCTGTTAAAAATCTAGGCGCCATTTTGTTTTCTAAATATATTTTCGGCTTTGAGGCCCTAGGCGTTTTACTTTTAGTAATTGCCGTTGGTGCCGTGGCCCTTTCTCGAAGCAAAGGTGGAACACATGCCAAGCACTGAAGTCATTTATAACATCGGTCTGACCCACTATCTTGTTCTTGCAGCTTTTCTATTTGTCATTGGCATGGCAGGGGTTTTGCTTAGAAAAAATGTCATCGTACTTTTGATGTCGATTGAATTAATGCTGAACTCTGTGAACTTAACGTTCGTGGCGTTCAGTAAATACCTTGCGCTGCCAGAGGGTCAGATCATGGTATTTTTCGTAATGACGATTGCAGCAGCAGAAGCGGCAGTGGGTTTGGCTTTGGCCGTATCTATCTTCAAACGCTTTAAAGAAGTTAACATCCGATTCTTTGAACATCTCAAAGGCTAGAAGAGGCAGCGATGAATCACTCAGTATTGATGGCTATTTTGATATTAAGCCCCCTCGTTGGTTTTTTGATCAACGGATTTAGATATAAAAAACACTCTGGCAATGTTGCGGGTTCGATTGCGACAGCAGCGGTATTCATATCATTTATTAGTGCGATTTTGTTAGTTGCTGATTTGATAGCCATGCCGGCAGATTCTCGTCGAATTGCGGTTTCATTTTTTGAGTGGATAGTCATTGATAATTTGCGTGTAAATGCAGGCTTTGTAGTGGATCAAATCAGTGCGATTATGATTCTGATCATTTCAGGCGTAGGAACCTTAATTCATTTGTTCTCGATCGGGTACATGCACCACGATAAGGGCGTTGCAAAATACTTCGCGTATTTAAATCTATTTATCTTTAATATGTTGATCTTGGTTTTGGGTGACAGCCTTTTAACCATGTTTGTGGGATGGGAAGGCGTTGGTCTTTGTTCTTATCTATTGATCGGCTTCTGGTTCACAGATGAATCTAAAGCTGCGGCGGGGATGAAAGCCTTTGTTACAAATCGTATTGGTGATGCTGCTTTCTTAATCGGTATGTTTATTTTGTTCACGACTTTTGGAACTTTGAATTTTCATGAGTTGAATGCATTGGCACCAACAACCATGGAAGCTTCGTGGTTAGGTGCTGTGACTTTGGGTACGCTGATGTTGTTCATCGGTGCCACTGGTAAGTCTGCACAAATTCCACTGTATGTTTGGCTTCCTGATGCGATGGCAGGTCCGACGCCAGTATCTGCGCTGATCCACGCGGCGAC
>JANNCH010000068.1:0-4542 GCA_031386315.1 Pseudobdellovibrionaceae bacterium | reverse complement strand
GGCAAAACCAAAGATGCGGCAAGAATAAAAAGTATTAACTTTCTCATCTGTAAGTAGCCTCCGGAAAGAAGAAGCTTGCGCCAACTGTCAAAAATAAATTATTCGCGCTGCTTTTTGAGCCATCGATACCTGTAGCGTTATAAAAATTCCAACTAAAATCCCAACGAAGCGCAAAGGCCTTAGAGATTGCAAAGATTTGTCCTGCCGCTAAATGAACTGTCCCAGCGTTTTCACCGGCTTGTGTATTTGTCGTACCGTAACCGCCAGAAAAATATAAATCGAACGGAATAATTTTTTTACTAAACCATGATATCTTACCGTAAATTGGAACGAACACTAAATCCAAACCCATGTATGATTTCGGATAAACTAAGTTAACCGTCGACACACCATTAATTCCACGCAGTTCTTTAGTAGATTCTTTTTCTGATGTTGTCAGTGAAAAATAGTTCAGTTCCAAACCCCATGTTTCAGTTAAAAAATAACTGAATTTAAGCTCACCACCGTATGTATTAAAAAATGGGTCATTCGTAACCAACGCAGGTCCCAAAAAAAACTGAAAACGCTCTGTTTTGGGCATATATTTCTTTTGTATGACCGATACCTCACTAAATGAAGCAAGCTTACCCAAACCACTAAAATCCGATAGGGGCTCTTCTTTGGCTGCTTGGCTACCTGAGTTGGGATTCACTTCTACGGTAGTCGGCTCATTTTTAGTTGCTGCAGGTTGCGCCGGCTTAACTGGCGGGCCTTCTAATTCCATTTCGATAACATCTAAGTCCGCATCGCCCGTACTTTGAGCCATTGATTGCAACGGCACAGCCATCAGTATAAAAACCGAAGATAGAATGATTAAAATTGAATGATCTTTTTTCATTTTCATTCAGCCTTCCTAGAACAGGTATGATAACCCGACATCAAGATTAGTAGAGTAAGTCATACGTTCTTTAAAATCATTTGGCGCAGGTACAGTGTCTGGACTCTGACCTGGTTTACTTCCATCCTTCAATGCATTATTTAAAAATGGAGTCGGCGCATTGTGAGCATATAGTCGTAAATCAGCGCGCAGCGAAAAATGATTTGAAAAATAAAATTTTTGACCAAAACCAAGGGCCAAGGCCGGGAAGCTTTTGTGAACATACTGAACCATACCGGCAGCGATTGTGCCATAAAGGGATGTATTAAAAACGATGGATTTAGAGATACTCATCTTTCCATAAAATGCTTTGATATTCCAATCCAACATCATTGTTGAATCCTGCTTAGGCACGCGATTAAAATCTAGACCAAATTGATCATGCAACTGCATTGCATAAGTTGATAAACCCGTAGAGTTTTTTGCATATAAAAAACCAAGAGAATGATCTTCATTGATATTATAATAAATTCCAAAACCCAACTTACTAACGTTACCAATTGGCTCTGTCATTGCTAAGCCGTAAAAAATATCAGCATCAAAGCGGCCTGTTGTATGAACATTACGGTTTTTTATGCTTGTTGGCTTATCAAAAATAGGCAAAACAGATTCCTGTGCTAATTCTTCACGGGGCAGGTCGACGGTTTCTGCAGCCCAGGCTGTACGTTGCAAAATAAAAGCAGCAACAAAAACAAATAAAATACTGAGTCCGTTCTTTGTCATGAAAGACCATCCTTAGAAAATGCACCGTACTTGAAAATATAATCACACACTTCGCGAACTGCTCCGTTACCACCGGGACGACGAGTAACGTAGTCTGCTACTTCAATCACTTCATCCACGGCCTCTGGCACGGTCACTCCGAAAGCAACTTCTTGAATCATTGGAATATCGAAAATATCGTCTCCGACATAGGCCATTTCGCTTGGCTTAACGCCTGAAACTTTTTGTAATTCAGCAAACGATGGAACTTTATCAAGCGCACCTTCATAAAGGTAATGAATGCCCAACATTTTTACGCGGGCCCGGACATCAACAGCTTTAGCGCCTGTTATTACTGCCAGCGTATAACCCGCTTCAATCAAGCGTTTTATGCCCACGCCATCGCGAACAGAGTACACTCGCTTCCATTCGCCGTCAGAGTCCATCCATAGGCGACAATCTGTCAGTACGCCATCGACGTCTAACACTAACATCTTGATTTGCTTTAATTTTGATATTTCTAATGCCACGGTAATATTGTTGAAAATAAAAGTAAGCACGGCAAGCACTGTGCCAAAGCTGCACGACCTAGGTCTCTGAGAGCTAGACCAAAGTATGTGTTAATTTTTAGAAAGCTGCGGGGGAATATGAGCCGTTTATGGTTTGATTGAAACCATCTCCGGATTCGACTTCACAATATCAATCAAGTCGTAATTTCCAATGCCCGAGTCCGATAGAAAAATAACAAGTTGAATTTTGCTGGCGGCAAGCTGTTTCAAATCGTCTTTAATCAAATTTGACGTCACCGCAACCACAAGTGGAACTTCGCGTGCAATGACTATTAAATCATCTTTCAGAAAGCCAGATGAAGTTGTAATGGCAAGCTGAGCCCCACCTTTTGCAATCTCTAGCAAATTCTCACGATTGAAGCGCAAACCATCAACAATCAAGGTCATTTTTCCGCTTTTAGCGACTTCGATAAGATCGTATTTGCTCCACTGAGTACCCGCGACTGAAATTCCTATTTCACTTTGATTCTTCAAAATTTCAATAAGATCTGCTTTCGCAAAACTATTTGCGGTTTTTTGGCAAAATGTCTGCTTTGATATTTTACTCAAAGCTTTATAATCTTCTATTGTTAGTGAAGTTCCACCAGGACTGCGGTAACAGTCCAAAAGAGCTTGCTGTGGTATGGCTGTCAAAGACATCGGGCTCATAAAAAATACAGCTAATAATACAGATTTTGACAATGACCTCATAGACACCTCTCGAAAACTCTAGGCTTCGAAGCCCTTGCTGTCATTTCGCCATGCTTCTCATTAATATCTCGTGCATCGATGATTATGTTTTTGCATTCAGAGATATTGAAAAGCATAAATATAAAATGATTCATCGAAATCGCAGCACAGTCATTTGCCTGCAAGATAATAAAATTTTAGGATTTCACGCAGTAGACCCCACTTCGAAAGTAAAATACTTTTTCTTACCAGGCGGCAAGATTGAAGAGGGTGAGTCACCAGCACAGTCGGCATTGCGCGAAACTTTAGAAGAGACAGGTTATAAAATTCGCCTATTCCCACAGGCCGCCATCGTCAAAGAATATACATTCCCATGGGATGGAAACGTTTATTTTTCAAAAACTGTATTCTATCCAGCGATGCTTTTAAAGCCCACTGATACCCCTGCAATCGTAAACGATGCAGAATACCATCAAGGTGTAGACTGGGTGCCCGCCACAGAAATAGAAAAGCACTTTGGATATCAAAAAGATATCCTCTCGGCCGTTCAAGAGTGCCTTATCTATCTGAAAAAGTTGAAATAGACTAACGAACCTTTGCGCGCAGCAAATCTTGGATATGTAATATGCCCACGGGCTTACGTGGTTGCGCAGCGGTGTTATCCAGAACAAACACCATTTGAATACTAAACTGTTCCATCAAAAACAACGCCTTTTCAGCCAATTCATTGGCATCAATGGTGCGTGGATTTGTGGTCATTAAATCCTTGGCAACACCGATCAAAGGATCCGTGTTTTTTTCTAAACGACGACGAATATCTCCGTCTGTTATAACGCCTACTAAATCACCCTTTTCATCGACAATGCCGGCGGCTCCGCGCACATCTTTATGGGTCATGATTGAAAATACCTGGCGCACGGGTGTTTCCAGACTCACCGTCGGCAAAGCGTCACCAGCGTGCATAACATCTTTTACTTTGGTCAATAATCTATAGCCCAAACTTCCGCCTGGATGGAACTCTGCAAAGTCCTCAGTGCTAAAACGCTTTTGATTCAAAACAGCCATAGCCAGGGCATCACCCATTGCCAATGTCGCTGTGCTACTCGCTGTCGGCGCAAGCCCAAGCGGACAAGCCTCTTCTGAGACATGCACATTCAAAACCAACTGAGCACCCTTGGCTAGAGTTGAAGATTCATTTCCAGTCATAGCGATCAGTATATTGCCCTTACGAGCGCAAAAATTAATAACGCTGTTAAATTCAGGCGAAGATCCGCCATAACTAAGCGCTAAAACTACATCATTTTTTTCTACAACCCCAAGGTCACCATGCGATCCCTCAGCAGGATGCAAAAAAACTGCGGGTGTTCCAGTTGAAGAAAATGTACTGGCTAGCTTACGAGCAATTTGCCCGGACTTACCAATACCGGTGACGATAAGTTTACCTTTTGATGAAGTAATCGCGTGTACGGCCTTTTCAAAACTTTCACCAATTTTTTCACGCAAGCTCAAAATAGCCTGGGCTTCAATTTCTAAAACACGAACCGCTTGATCACGAATACTTGTCGACACATGGACCTCTTTAAATACTAGCTATTTAATCTTACTTTTAGATTTTCCACGGGCGTTTAATGATGCCTTCACAAATTGCATGAAGAGCGGGTGTGGAGCCAGTGGTTTCGATTTAAA
>JANNCH010000023.1:0-6192 GCA_031386315.1 Pseudobdellovibrionaceae bacterium | reverse complement strand
AATAGATTGTTCAGTTCAGGATGCAGTTTTAAAATAGGTGGAATTAATTCTCCGAGAGAGTGAGTTTTAAGAATTTTAATACCTAAATATTGTAAAAATCCTTTTATCGATTTTTCAGCACTTTGTTGGCATAGAAAAGTGATTGTACGAGAGGACTCTAGGCCTTTTAAAGACCAAAGTGCTTTTGCATCGCTGAGGTCTTCGCGAGCAAATTTGAACCACTCGTTGACCATGCGACTGATGCTAGCCAAAACTCAACTCCACGCCGTCGTTTGTTGCCGTGTGCGGAATTGAGTTGAGCTCATCCTTCCATTCTTGAAATTCCTCTTCAGTATAAACAAAGACATCTGCTGAAATCTTCAAGTCCCAGAGGACTTCAATAGCCTTTTGCATTCTTTGAATTCCACGTAACTCTGATTTTTCAACAATCAAAAATAAATCATAATCGCTGTTAGGGCGATGAGTTCCAGTTGCTCGAGAGCCAAAGAGATAGATTTTTTTAGGTTTAAACTCTGGAATAAGACGGCTTAGAATGTTTTTTAAGGTAGGGTCTGTTGAAACTAAATCAATCATTTTAACCCTCCATATATTCTATAAGTATATGAAATCATTGAAGAATTTAAAATGGTGATGCCACTTCGATTCGAACGAAGGACCTACGCCTTAGAAGGGCGTTGCTCTATCCAGCTGAGCTATGGCACCACATGAAAAAAGTAATATAATTGAAAGAACGGGCCTAAAGTAGCAAAACCCATTGAAAATTCCAAATACTATGCAGCGCGTCTTTTCTGAAGACTGGCGCAGACGGCGACTCCGCCGAGGACAATATACCAAATTGTCAGAATCCAGATCAGCAAAACAGGGATCGCGGCAAAGCTTCCGTAGATTTTATCGTAATTGAAAAGCTGCCCTGTGACCCAGGTAAGGCCCTTCTGGGCGACAAACAATACCAATGCTGTCAGTCCCGACGAAATGATCACGGACTTCCAGTTGACCTTGATATCGGGCACCCATTTGTAAACGACGATCAGGGCGCCCCAGATAAAGCCAAAATCACTGATACCCTTCGGGATCAGACGAGTGACGGTCGAGACATTTTCAAGCGAACCTAGGCTGACATACACCGCTAGGGCAAAGGGCAATAGTATGATCAGTAGCCAGTAAAATAATAAACGTTTGTAAACACGTCGCGAGTTTTTAAAGTTCCAAAGACGGTGAATGCCGACTTCCATGTCATGCAAAAGCCGAAAGGATGTCAGAATCAAAAACACGGCACCAGTAACCCCGACTTTGCCGGCGTTGATATTATTTAAAAAGCCGCGCACCGTGCGGGCCGCTTCGGCACCGACGGTGTCCCTCAGGTTGTGCAAAAATAACTGCTGCACCTTTGGATAAAAAAGTTCAAAGCCCCCACCCACAAATTTGAGTGTGGCTAAAACCACAGCGATAAAAGGAATGATGGCAAGGATCGTTGAAAAAGACAAAGAGGCCGCAACCAGTGCTAGGTCGCCCCGGCGCATCTGCATTACAGAGTCTGAAATAATCTTTCTAAAGCCAGAAGCGGTTTTTAACGGCAAAGTCCTGTCCATTTCTTTCGATGAGGGCCGAATCACAATAGGGATCGTGTTCGAAGAAAAGATACCACGAATGATCGGCGGCTTCGCCTAAAATTTTCTGTTTTTCTTCCATGAGCATCAAGGGGTGAAGATCATAGCCCATCAACCACGGGATGCGAACATGTGAACTGGTCGGTACCACATCACCACAATACAATAACGTTTGTTGCGCATCTGAAATTTTAATAATCTGTTGTGAAAGCGTATGTCCATTCGAAATCAAAGCCGAAATACCAGGCAAGAAATTTTCTTTGGCACCATCGAGCAATTCCAATTGTCCAGATTCAATCAAAGGCTTAAAATTCGCTTCGTAATAACTAGCACGCTCGCGCAAGTTTGGTTGACTGGCGGTTTCAAGGTTTTTTTTCTGCGCCCAATAGCGAGCCTTTGGAAAGGTCGGGACAAGCTTTTGATCTTTTGCAGTGGTGGCACCGCCTGCATGGTCAAAATGAAAATGCGTGAGCACCACATGATGAATATCGTCGGGTTTGAGCCCATGGACTGCGATGGATTTCACCAGCGACGGTCCATGGGGATCAATATTGTACATCTCGGCAAACTTAGTCCCCATTTTTTCGCCGTACTTTGCAACAAAGTCAGAACCGTTGCCAGTATCGATTAAGATATTGCAACCTGGGGATTTTAAAAGCAAAGCGCGGGCTTCCATTTGAATGCGATTTTTGTCGTCTGCAGGGTTGCTGCGCTCCCATAAAACTTTGGGAACGGTGCCAAACATGGCGCCGCCATCCAAGCCAAAGATGCCCGTTGGTACCGGGCAGATTTCATAGGGTCCGACTTTAATTTTTAAATTTTCTACAGTGTTGTTAACTTGTGAGCCCATCGCCGCCTCCTGGTGGGGAGTTCGTCTGTACTTTACTCTCGGTCGCAGGATTTGCCACGGCAAAAGAGCCTGGTTTGATGCTGTCCACCCAAGTTTTGTAACTGGAGTAGACGATATCGATGGGGCCTGGGGGATGCACTGGACCAACGTGGATGATCAGCTTGCCAGGTTTTGCGAAAATCGCCCCCTTGGGCCATAAATCTAAATTGCCTTCGATATACATAAATAAAATTGGGGTCTTTGTCCGCTCAGAAAAAATACTGACGCCACGTTTGAATTCCTGAATCTTACCGTCTTTCGAACGCGTGCCTTCAGGAAACAGAATCAACCACATGCGATCCAGATCTGTAAGTAGTTTCACAATCAAATTCACGGCCTCGCCCTTGCGATCTTTGCGATCGATTGGAATGGCGCCCAGGCAATGCTGCGAGAAAAAGGTGAAGAATGGGTTGGTAAAAAAATAATCTTTCGCCGCAGCGATATAGAGATTTAACCAGTAGCGCCTTGGGATCGCTGCAGCGATCGAGGTCGCATCCAAGTGCGAGGCATGATTACTGATGATCAAAAGTTTCGGATGATTTTTGTAAATATCTTTGAAGCTATTCCCTTTGACCTGCAAGCGAATATAAAACTTGAAAACGAAATCTTGCAAATAAATAGACCACAGAAATCTAAAGATGATGCTGGTGAAATCAATCTGACGTGTGAACAGGGGCAAATGCTTTAAATAAGTTGGCAGCTGCGTCCATTGCTCATTTTCGTAGTTCCAGTCTTTCATATCCGGTCCTTCTTAGTTGAGCCATTGCATGATGTAATAATAAATCGGAGCCACAAAAATCAAACGATCCATACGGTGCAAGATGTCCCCACGGCCCAAAATAAATGGACCGACAATGCGAACGCCGGCATCACGGCGAACCACTGTCATAACCAGATCGCCGATAACACCACCCAGTGCTGCGATCAGGCCAGCGGCAAGCCAATATTTTTCAGAGCTATCCGGAAGCACAAAGCGCATGGTGCCCGCTAAAAAGAGTGTCAACAATACTGACACAATCGTACTGCCGATGGTGCGACGTGGATTGATGCCTGGAAAAAGTTTCCAGCCACCGACATAGCGACCCACCGCTAAATTTGTATTATCGCAAAACTCAGTCAACAAGATCAAGTACATCGCTTGGTAGATTCCACTTTCAAATTTTAGAATCAACCCTAAGTGCATTAGTGACCAGCCTAAAAAGATAAAGGCCAGCAAGGTCAGCGAGATATATTGAATCATGCGTTTGTAGTTGTTGCGCACAATGGGCACAAGGCAACTGATCGCCAAAACAATCATGGGCATCAAGTTATACAAATCAATTTTATTATACCAAGAGCAAAGCCCTAGGCCCACAATGCCCAGATAACAAATCACCACAAAGTAACTGCGGTGAAACATCCCCATAAGCTGAAAGAAGATCTTGGCACCGTAAATAGCCAGTGTCGTTAAGCAAATCAAAGGCCAAGGGTCGGGTAGACCCATAAAGAAGAACAGTACCGGAGCCGCAATCAGCCAACTTTTGATGCTGGCCCAGCTAGTAACGAAATAATAATTTTTTTTACGAAAAAAGAAAACGATCAGACCTGAAATAAAAATAATGGATAGAACAATGAAAACTGTTTTCTGATAAACGGGACTTTCCCACGCCGTAGGCAAGTTAAGAGGCAGCTGCAGATTCATGATGATTTTTCCTCGTCGTCAATTTTGTAGTCTTTGATTTTTTTATATAAATTCGAACGTGAAACTTTTAAAAGCACCGAGGCCTCTTCGATATCTTTTGATTGCTTGAGGGCGGTGCGAATCACAAGGGCTTCATAATCTTGTACGAGTTGATTGAAGCCCTTCGTCAGTTCGATTGTTTGATATTGAGCAGGGTTTTGTTGTGACATATCAATGGCCTTGAGCCATGGTTGCACATCTTCGGAACGAATCAGCGGCAGTGGTGAAGTCAAACTGAGTTGCTCACACAATCGTTTTAACTCACGCACATTGCCTGGCCAATTGTAATCTGCTAGTGCCGCCAAACCATCATCGGTGAATTTTTTATTGCGGCGAGGGCGCTCGGATTCCATGAAGTGTGTGGCAAGGCTGGTGATGTCTTCGTGACGTTCACGCAATGGTGGCAGTTGAATTTTTTGACTGCTGATGCGAAAGTACAGATCTTCACGAAATTCACCGTCAGCAATCATTTTTTGCAAAGGTCTATTGCTGGCCACAATCACACGGGTACGCACTTGAATATTTTCTTTGGCCCCCACGCGGCGCACTTCGCCGGATTCTAAGAATCGCAATAGCTTGACCTGTTGATTCAAAGGCATGGCTTCGATTTCGTCTAAAAATAAATCGCCCCCATTGGCGGCTTCGATAAGACCGACTTTATTTTGATCAGCACCTGTGAAGGCGCCTTTTAGATGTCCGAAAAGTTCAGATTCAAATAAATTTTCAGGGATACTTGCGATATTCACGGCTATAAAAGGGCGTTCATTTTCTTGTTCGTGTAATAGACGAGCAACGACCTCTTTGCCGGTACCAGTTTCGCCTTCAAGTAAAACTGTTTGGCTTTCACCACGCAATTCAGCAATGCGTTTTTTTATTTTCATCGAGGCAGCGCCCGTGCCCACCCAGCGAACACTACGCTGAGCACTGCCTTCGATAGAACGCAAGGCCCACAGAGCTTCGATTTTTTCTAAGGTCAGAATAAGTTCTTCACCTGGAATAGGTTTGGCTAAAAACTTTTGCGCGCCCACACGCAGGCAGGCCTCCATCAATTCACGGCTCAGATCGCCCGACATGGCTACGACTTCAGTTTGTGGTTGAACTTTGAGTAGATTTTCAATGATGCGTGGGCCGGCGGCGATTTTTTGCTGAGCACTCAAGTGCATATCCACAAAAGCTGCGTGATAAAATCGATCAAACGAAATCAATGCTTCGGACTGAATTGAAAAAGCTTTCCAATGATCTGGCAGCGATAGTTTGATGGATTGATGAACCAAAGGGTCATCATCGATAATGAGTAGGTTAAAGACTCTAGATGTCATGGCGAAATGATCTCTTGATATGGGTGTTTTGAGAACCCTTTGCGCGTGTCGTTAACGAAATAAATGAGCGGAATAGATACTTGAGTGAATATTGTCCTCAGAGTAAGCTCGTAAAGTCATTTTGTGAATGACAAATTCTTTTTGGAGAGTGAATGGACAAAATAAATATTCTGTTGGTCGAAGGTATTCATCCCGCTGCAAAACAAAGACTCGAAGAAGAGGGTTTCACAGTGGATCTGATTTCGCATGCACCCGACGAGCAAGAGTTACTTCATCTGCTGCCAAAGTATAACGCTTTGGGAATTCGCTCTAAAACAGAGTTGACAAAAAATGTTTTAGAGAAAAACAAACAATTGATTAGTGTGGGATGTTTTTGCATCGGTACCAATCAAGTGAGCTTAGAACACGCTAAAGATTTAGGTATTCCTGTTTTTAATGCGCCCCACTCAAATACTCGCAGTGTGGCCGAGCTTGTGATCGCAGAAATGATTGCACTGTCTCGACAGCTGGGTGATCGCAATACGCTGGCCCATCGTGGTGAGTGGATGAAAAGCGCTGCAGGTTCAAAAGAAGTGCGCGGTAAAACCTTGGGTATTGTTGGTTACGGACACATCGGCAGCCAAGTGAGTATTTTGGCCGAAGCCATGGGCCTGCATG
>JANNCH010000672.1:0-2719 GCA_031386315.1 Pseudobdellovibrionaceae bacterium | reverse complement strand
AATTTCAAGCAAAAGCTGTTGAGCAGCACCCATGTCTTGATTGAAGTCATCCGTGAAAAGACCTTTGTACTCACTTGAATTATCCCAAAAAGGTACTTGATCCATCGATTCTGTATCCATCTAAATCTCCTAGCAAGATTCAGAATATAACGATGACATCGTGCAACAGTCACCAATTAATAAAATTCAACTTTAAGAACTATATTCTAAGAACACTCTCAAGCCAGTTTTCCATGATTGAAATGCTCTGCGTGATCTTACACTCACGCATCTCCAGCGCAGCCACTTCTAACTCTTGGGCCACCACACCTAGCTCAGGAAAACCGAAACTTGCGGCATTGCCCTTGATGTTATGGGCCTTATTAGCGATCACTGCATATTGCTTGCGATTGAGTAGTTCGCGCAATACATCCACATCCTTCTGACGATTCGTGATGTATTTGCCAACCAACTCTGCCGAAACTGTAAAATCCATCCATGCCACCTTACATTATTCAGTCATTTTGTCTGAAGGCCTCAATTTATTTCCGAATATTTTTGCATGCAAGATTTTTTCATTGATCGTCTAGAAAATTACTCAACAAGAATCTATCTTGATGATTTTTTTATTTCAGATTTGTAATATTCGTTTCAAATCTGAAGATTAGTTATTTTTCATATCGAGGTTTCGCATCGAAGACGGTATCAAGGATAGTGAAGTTGTAAATTAAGGATCCACTTAACTTTTTATCTAATAGTTGTTTCATTGTCTTTGGCGATACGGCTGGACACCCTTGACTGCGCCCCAACCAACCATACTTTAATATCCACTCGAAGCTTGCATAGCGAGCAGCGTGCATAACAACATTCTTTCGACGAGCGTTTGAATTTCTGTCTTCAAGCCCATCCAAACGATACGAAACTCCGTGCTGTCCTGCATAGGGTTCCGCATATCTATGAAACCCGGGTAATGATTTATGAGAACCTATTTCATTTGAATTTTCAAAATCAGTTGCCTTAAGCCCCCCATTTTGGGAACCGTGTGAAACTAAAAATCGATCCACCTCACCTGATTTTAAATTTAAAAGATACATT
This sequence comes from Pseudobdellovibrionaceae bacterium, assembly GCA_031386315.1. GTDB lineage: Bacteria > Bdellovibrionota > Bdellovibrionia > Bdellovibrionales > Bdellovibrionaceae > JANNCH01. The sequence continues at coordinate 1,645 of JANNCH010000672.1, read as the reverse complement.
CGCTGTAAACTGGATGCTGATGTGAAATCAATGATGGTCAAGTGCTCATGATTAGTTATCAATCCTTGCATGTCTTTTTCTAAAAAGGCAGTCGCATTTTTCAAAGCTTGATAGGGAACGCCTGCCTTCAACCAGTTTATGATAAAAGCTCTATCTACTTTTACAGAGCTGACTGTTCGCTCGTTGTTCGCTTCGCCCTGAGATGAAACGGGAACCTGCGAGAGCGCCTCATAACCCGAACTTTTACCACAGGCACAAAGCGCAAAAAGTGATAAAGCAATTACACCTGAATGAAGTATTCTGAAAGCGCTATCCACAAACCACCCCATAGCCACAAAGACTATTAGAGCAATAGCGACGCCAGCCTTTAACTCAATCGTGCTAAGACCAATTAGAATATTTTTGTGAATAATTCATTTTTTGCGCCAGATTGAGCACTAAGCCAGCAGAAATTGGCCTATCTTATGCCAAATGCCTTTTTAATTCTTGAGGTTTCAAGTGCAAGCGTTTCCTCTAATAAAAGCTTATAAAGTTCATCAACTGAAAGTTTGTACAATTTTATAAGTATTTTCATTGTTCTCACCGGGGGCACTGATAATCCGCGCTCCCAATTAGAAACATATTGTGCACTTGCGTAGCCCAGTTTTTTAGATACTTCAATCTGAGAATACCCTGCGGCCATTCGCTTTTGTTTAAATAGTTTGGCTAGTTTTTTTGATTTCATAAGAATCCCCTTATTTTTTGCAAATCATAGGTGATGAGTTTTTTAAATCCGAGATAACTATAGTCAATAGAAGCTCGCTCGTTTGGATGGTGAAGAGTTTCGTTATTTACTGATAGAATCTACCGATCAAATTCAGATGCTTTTATTCCAAATGAATTTACTGAAAAAAAGACCTTTGAATTTGAAATATCAATGCATTTAAAAAAGTTAAACTTGCTCGAGTTCATTCAAACCCCTTTCTTTTGCTAGGTTGCCATTATGTAAAGCAAGCAGAGAGCCAGCATGAAACCCAGTGTATTGCTCGTGAAAGTACAGACTGAGGCATACATACCCGTAATTTATTAATGGGCTATTTTACCCCTTTTTGAGCCGAACAACATTTGACTAAATTTGTTATATGAATGACTGTTTGCCTATTGGCCTATGACCTTAAATATAGGTCATAAAAATAACCCACGAAGGTTCTTACTTTGAAAAATAAACTAAACTCTGATTTCTGGTCTCAATTTGCAAATACTGTTTGGGAAAAAAAAGCTTTGCTCTTAAAAAACGTTGATTCTGAACTAACTCAAATGGATCACTTTGCAATTTTCGATTTGCTTGTTTCTTTCAGCAATTATTGTCGCAAAATAAAAAACCCCGAAGGTTTTAAATTCTTTATCAATGGCATGCCAACCTACGGTGACGAGATCTTGCAGGTTTTACCTCTGAAAAAAGACAAAACTCTTTTAGGCTACCACATGCGTATGGAATCTCTTTTTTCAGACTATTGCTTAGTTTGTGACGAATTATTAAAGACGAATGTAAACGCTCCATCTAGTCTATTTGTAGGATGATCAGATTTTCTGCAAGCTGTCCAGAAACGGAGGCCCCATGAAAACACATGACAGTATTAAAATCGCAATTTGGCAAAAACACATG
>JANNCH010000649.1:0-8237 GCA_031386315.1 Pseudobdellovibrionaceae bacterium | reverse complement strand
CTTTGGCAATGCTAGATGCGCCCCACGTGCTTTCGACCGGCTACAGAGTTTATACAGATCCGGGTGAGTTACAGAAAAAAAAGTTTCTTTATTTAGGCATGCCCATACTGGTTATTTGCGCATTGTTTTTTGCATTCTCTACTTCTGAGTTGTGGGCCTTTAGGTTTGTCAGTTATTTTAATATCTACCACATCATTAAGCAGCAAATTGGCTTGATTCATTATTCCAACGCAAAATCTGATTTCCAAACTAAACTATGCAGAAATATTCTGAAAGTTATTGGCTACAACTTCACGCTTGTGCCAATTTTGATGTGGCATTTTTCACCCTACGGGGCTCGTCCTGGTTGGATTTTTGATGGGGATCTGTTGCTTTTTCCATCGCACCAAATTTATGCATTGTTGCAGGCTATTCATTGGGCCATTAACTTTTTTGTAGCACTTTACTTATTGAATCATGTTCGCCGGGGCAATCAATTGGCAGCGGGGCTTCTGGTTATTTCAGCTGTGACTTGGGTGGCTTGGTATGGCGGCATAGTTTTGAGATTCGACGGTGAAAGTACTGCCATGTTAGATATCTTGCATATGATCCCTTACCTTGGGCTTACTTACTTTGTTTATAAAACCTCAAGAGTTGCGACTAAGAATAATCTGTTCATACGTTTCTATTTGCCTCTAGTGGCCCTAGGTTTTTCTTTGGCCATTGGTTATAGCTTGTACACGACTCATAACGCCGGTTTTCTAGGGATTTTATGTGTGGCCATTATTACAGGAATTAATGTAAGCCATTATATTTTAGACGGATTTATTTGGAAATTAGGTGGTCTAAATCCCTCTGTGGAGTCTTGGTTATTTAATAAGCAAGCCACAGGCCAAAATATTACAAATTATTTTAAAAAATAGCTCACGTATATGCATCGTTGTCTCTGAGGTACTTAAAATGTATTGCACTAACAATGGACCTATCCGACAATTGAATAGATGAAAATTACACGCATTCATTCATGTCTAAAGCAAAATAGCGGTATGTCTTTGGTCGAAGTTTTGACTGCCGTCGGTATTCTTAGCGTTGCTATGCTTGCTTTGGTTGCCATGATTTCTAATTTAACAAAATCACAGGCAACTATAACTGGTAAAAATGAAGCCAATATTTTTATGTCCACTATGGCTTCATATCTGATTTCAGAGCAAGGTTGTCAAAATAGTTTGGTGAATCCGAATTTGCTGGTGCCAACAGCGGTGCCATTGCCTTTCACATTGATAGGTTATGATGGTTTTGGTGCAACTGGTGGAAATATTGCCACCGGCACACAGTTAACTCCACGACTAAAAGTAGTTGAAATGACGATCAGGGATAAGGGCATTCCTGGCATTATGGTTGTTAAAAACTCGCAACCGCATATGCGCACTATTGCGCAAATAAAAATTAAACTTCAAGCAACAGCAGCCGGCGGTGATATGGCACTGCGCGAACGATTTGTAGAAATTCCTGTTTTGCAAAAAGTGGGCGCACTTGGAAAAATCAAGGCTTGCAATGTCGATATCGACTTAGAAGATGCATGCAATGCTGCTGGGGGTTCATACTCTGGTGGTGCCTGCACCCCAGGGGTAACGTGCACGTTTAAGCGTATGGCCTATGGATGTTGGCCCTATGCCGCTTGCCCTAAAACCTCGTACCCCGATGCGATTAAATTCACAAAAACAAGTGCGGGTTCAATTCCTGCCGGTGTTTGCCCAGGGACTTCAACTCCGTCTTCAACTGGATTGGTTAATTATTCCTATTCTGCAGCTCCGTGTGGCAAGGGTGGATGTACTAAGTACAACAACACGGCTTACTTTTATATTTGCTTAAAGTGTCAATAGCCTATGAAGAAACAAATGGTGAAAATTATTAAAAATAAGATGCCGAATGTGAAGGGATTTTCACTCGTAGAGGTCGTGATTTCTATTGGAATTTTGGCCATAGCTATTTTGTCGGTCTCGGCAGTTTATACGTATCTCAATAAAGCTGAGAACGGTATAGCTGATAAGCTAACGACAAATGAATTTATCAATGCACTTTCGAAACATCTAACAACAAAAAGTACCTGTGACCTCAGTCTGACAGGTCAACCTGTTCCCATTGTTGGTGTTGATACAGATATTGTTATTTCTCCGTACGATGGTTACGGGTCGAATTCTACTAACAAAATCAAAGCGAATTCAGTTCTATCTCCACGCTTAAAGGTTAATAAAATTAGTATTAAAGATAAGGGTATTCCTAAGGGCACGGTTTCGTTCAAAGGAGAGAATTACAATCGAATTATTTCTCAAATAAAAATTGTATTGGATCTGAAATCAGATGGAGTCGTCACTCAGATTGTTCGATTCATCGAGCTACCGATATTAACAAAGGTTTCTCCGGGGCCAGCTTCGGGGAAAATCGATTCTTGTGGTTTAGAGGCAACCACATCTGATGTTTGTGTGAATATGGGTGGGACCTTTGATTCTGATACTAATGTGTGTACGCCAAAACCCGGCAACTGTGAGTTCCGGGGGATCGCCTATGGTTGCTTGCCAACCACAACATGTCCTGGCCCAGGCATCAACTTCCCGTCGGCAAGATTTTTTACCCATCCGAGTTCCACAAGTACGGCCCCGGCCGCCGCTTGTACTCGTGGTGGTACGCCAACTTCGACCGGAGAATATGCTTACACCTATACTACCGGAAGCGGAAAATCTTTGAAGACGTTTAACAACAAGGCCTATTTTTATATATGCCTAGAGTGCCCATGAATAAAAATGGCTCTGTCATGGTAATGGTTATCATTTGTACAGCTGTCATTGCTGTCACGGCACTGTCGCTAATGTCCTTGTTAGCAAATTCAGAAAAACAGAATGCGATTCGAAGAAAACAAGAAAGTCTTATCGAAGCAATCAAGTCACTTAATGTGCGGATGCAGGACTCGCTGGACTGCACAGCTATTTTAGGTGGACAAGCATTTTCGCTAACCAGTCCTACATCAAAGCAAAACATTGTGTTAAGAGCGACCTACGGGTCAGATCCCTTAAATGCTGCAAATTACATTAAAGCCGGCAAAGTCTTTGTCGATGATATTCAGTTATCTAGAGTACAGATTCAGGCAATAAAAGATCCAAAAATCAAACCTACATTACCATCGATACCTGTCAACGGCGACTTACGCTATGCCTATCCAACAGTAAGTCCTAAGTCACTTGCTCGCATGAAGAAATTTTTTGTAGAAATTCGATTGCTAACAGATTCAATTCCATGGAATTCAAATTCACCGGATAATACTATCCAAGTATATATTAAAGTGAATAAGTCCACAGGTCTGATTAGTGAATGTCATGGATCAAATTCACCAGCTGAAACATGCGAAGTAGTATCGCAAGGTACGTACAATCCAAATCCAATACCTGGTTTGCCGACAGCACAAGAGTTAAAGTTTCGCTGCAATCCTGATAGAAAATGTTTCAGCATTAAGAGCTCGCAGCCAGATGGCTTGTTTACGTCTAATAACTGCCCATCTGCCTATAACAAGTTTTACGAACCACAGCTTGTTGGTGAGCGTTCAGGTCAAAAAAAATACATCTGTAACTGGTGCAATCCACATAGATAAGCGACAACGCGGGGTAAATTTGAAAATCAGTAGTCGCGCAGTCAACATCACATCATTCCTGGTCGCCTTTTCTGGGATGATCTACGAACTTTCTATCGCACAAATTTTATCCGCCACATTGGGTGGCACTTTGCTTAGATATGCGATTACTATTGGCTTATTCACAGCAAGCTTAGGGCTGAGTGCATTTCTATATGATTCTTTTCTTGGAAAAGTTTTTTCGGCTACAGCATTTATTAGAATTCAAACTTGGCAAGCCTGGATTGGACTCATTTCAATTCCTTTTTTGATACTACTGAAAGATAGCAATATTTATCTGAGTCACTTGCCAATCGTTTTGATCGGATTTTTATCAGGTCTAGAGTTGCCGCTATTGCTTGCGGCTGGGGCAACGAATAACAAAAATTATTCGTTGGCCTTTGATTATATAGGCATGTTTACGGCGACAGTTATTTTTCCACTTGTGCTGTTGCCATCCATAGGTGTCATCTGCACGATGATATCGGCAAGTCTGCTTAACGCCCTTATTGCTTTGAAGTATTCAAATTATTCAAAGCTAACAATTTCGAATGTCCTTTTGTATTTAGTTTCGTTGATAGATGTGGTGGCCCTGCTAAATCAAGAAAAGATAGTGGAATATGCCAGCAAAAATTTTATTTAGTATCATTGTAACACTTGTTTCATTCATTGGAATTAGCTATCAATATTTGATTTGTCATACCTTGGGACAATTTTCTCAGAACGAAGGTCTGAATCAAAGCATTACTTTAGGTTTTTACTTATTGAGTATGGGTATAGGCGCAGCCTGTGCTGAAAGACATTTTACAAGAAATGCCATTTCTAAAATATTCATGATTGAATTGCTTGTCGCTGTCGTCGGTATTCTAATGGTGCCCATAATCTATTTGACCCACGGCTTTATTAATATATTTTTGGCGGTTGGCACGTCTGATATTTTTTATGGATTAAAGGCGCTACTAGTTTTTCAGGTGATAACTGTATTCATTGGGTTTTTGACGGGCTTTGAAATCCCCCTTCTTATGAAAATTTCAGACAACGATAAAAAACTAAATATGTCGAATTCAAAAATCTTAGCTTTCAGTTACCTTGGAACTCTGATTTCATCAGTTGTAAGTACGACGAATGTTCTTTTTAAAAATGATTTTGTATCTTCAGGAATTCTAATTGGAATGCTCAGTATGTTTGCGGGCAGCTTGGTATTTGCTACAAATATTAAAGAAATTAAGAAAAAATATGCTCTGCTAATTTTTGTGCCTATCGCAGTTGCCTTTTTCACAGCTCAATACAAAGACCGGATAACGCAGTTATTTTTAAAAGAGTACTACGTTAATATAAAAATACCCGAAATATCTTTTGCAAATATGAGCACTGTTTTTAAATTTATTTCAACTGTTCAGGACGTCGAGCGCTATGTGACAGAATATCAAATCGTCGATATTTTGCCGGACACTTTCATGAGTCAGTACGACCGTGAAAATAATTTCACTTTGTATTTGAATAATCAGGTTCAGTTTGGAAAAAAGAATTACGATATGTACCATGAAACAATGGTGCCTGGATCTGTTAATATAATGGATAGTGCACCCGAGCATGTTTTGATTTTAGGTGGTGGTGATGGCTTTATCGCTGCAGAACTTAAAAAAATAAAAAGCGTAAAAACTGTGACTCAGGTTGAAATCGATCCCCAAATGATCGAACTTGCAAAAAATCATGAAGTTTTGCGTGCCATGAATAAAGATGTCTACCTGGATTCACCAGTAAAAATCGTTTACGATGATGCCTTTAGTTTTATTCAAAAAACCAAAGACACATATGATGCTGTGTTTATCGATTTTCCATTTCCGACAAGTTACGACTTATCAAAGCTTTACAGTGTCGAGTTCTACAGAACTCTCAGAAAAATTATCAATCCTGGTGGTTATTTTGTTTTCGACGCGCCCGTTCTGCTTGCCCATGATGGCGATAAAAAACTTAAAAGTAAGCGACCACAAGACATCATTTTTAGTACGCTCAACGCCGCAAACATGAGCAATATATATGTATATGGTCTGCTTGAAAGCTTTTATTTAGTCTCACTAGACCAGAGAAAATTGCAAATACATTACGATAAACTGCCAGCTGATTTGAAAAACAAAACCTTGGTGAATCTATTCTCATTGAATGAAACATTGGAAAATACGGAGATATCAAAAGAGCATGTTAACTCAATATTTAAACCACAAGACTTTACTGGTAAATAAATTACTAATACTTACGATTTCAGTATGCCTAAGTAGCACAGCAAATGCGCAATCTACTTTTTTGGGTATTGCTGCGAAAAAACCAGAGGTGGGGTACTATTCAATGGTTTTGAATAGATTCTTTGGATGGTATAAACAAAATCTTTTCGATTTTGACAAAACCTTTAACGAAAATGAAAAAAAATTAGTAAAAACCGTAATCGATGAGATCAATCAATCTCGTGAATACTTAGATTCAGAAACAGAGGTCGCAAAGTTTAGATTAGTCATTTGTGCAACAGGTGACCATTTAGATTATGGAAATATTTTTGTGGCACTCAATTCCAATTCAAAGCTTTCTTTCGATTTGGCGAAAAAAATTATTAAACAGCGAAATTTGAAAATCCCTAAAAATTTTGATCTTAAAAACTTGGTTGGAATGCAGTGGTCTTTTGAGCAAAAAACCATAAGTCTGTTTTTTAAAATTGTTGATGAAGTATCAAAACCTTCAGAAGATTTCGGATACGAGTTTCAGCAAATAGATTTTTCTAAAAATGAAGTCATCCGCCAAATTCATTGGGGGTTGCCTGAAGCCGCAAATCTTAAAAGTGGATTATTTATTGATGGTGTGACAGAAGAACGCGCACTTATGTCGAATGAAAAAAAGATGTCCTATGTTGCCTCGACCTTGTTGCCAACTCGCATTTTCACAGAAAAATTAAAAGACCCACTAAGAAAGATTACTAAAGAATTTGGGTTTGGCCCCCAGGCCGCACTCATCGAAGATCAATTAAAGGTATGGATTTATTATTAAGATAAAACAGGACTACAGAGCTCAGTCGATAATACTATCAAGCTTTGGTGCTTCATTCTGTGCAATGGTTTATCAGTTATCCATGGTAACTGCTTCTACCTATATGCTAGGTGATACCTTGAGCGTATTTTCAATATTATCCGGTGTGTTTTTATTTTTTATGGGTGTGGGTGCGTACTACTTTAAAAAGAGCAAAAATAAATATCAAAGTTTAGAAAGCATATACACTTTTTTGGTTGTGTTCGGCATTTGCGGATTAATAGGACTGTTTTTTATCTATGCCGAAACATTTAAAAGTAATGTCATCACTGTCTGGATGGTGTGGATAGTCGCTTTAGTTCTGCAGTGTATTTTGGGGTTTCTTGCTGGTGGTATTTTGCCGCTTACCAATGCCTGTATGGATTTTTCAAAAGATAAGTCGAATGCACTTTCAAAGGTGTTGTCGTTCGACTATTTAGGCAGTTTTCTGGGGGCGTTTCTTTTTCCTATTTGGTTTCTGCCAGTGTGGGGCCTTTTTCAGACAATTTACTTGTGTGCTTTAATCAATCTCTTAAATCTTACAGTTTATGTCGTAGTATTAAAGCGAATAACCTTTTTGAAAATCAGTTGCATCGCGGTTCTTTCGATAATTTCTGTAAGTCTTTTTATTCATAGCTCTAAGATTGAAGATAGATTGGATTCAGTTATTTATGAAAAGTAACCAGCTTCAGGCCAATATTTTTATTTTTATATTGGGGATGACAGTATTTTCATTAGAAATTGTTATTGCGACGGCGCTGTCGCAAATATTTGGTGATTCAATATACTATTTTTCGTTAACCATCGCTTTTTTTATCTTATTCATGGGTGTCGGGTCGTATATTTCAAAGTTTCTTAGCACTAACAGAAGTCGATCCTTTTTAATTGCAGAATCGATAATTTCTTTTGCGGCGCTAACATCCACGACTTGTATTTATGCGGTAGCAGCCTTTTCGAAAAGTGGAGTGCTTACCATTTCGACTGGATTTTTTTTCGTAGCATTGATTGGTACTTTAGTAGGTTTAGAAATTCCTTTGCTTGCGGGACTATTGAAAGGTCAAGAGAGTGAGGATGAATCTTTTCATTCAATTCTAAGTTTTGATTACTTTGGATCTTTGCTAGGCGCCATTCTGTTTTCGACAATTGTTTTGCCTGTATTCGATTTTATTGGATCAAGCGGATTGATCGGTCTTATCAGCTTCTTTAATTTTTTTTTCATAGTCTTAGTTTTTTCTGCTAAGAAAAAAATAGCTTTGCCAGTTGCCCTAGTTGGCATCATGCTATCGGCCGGCACAATTTTTTACAGTGCAAAAATTCAACAAAATTTAGATATTGTTCTATTCAAAACCTCAGAAAACACAGTGGTCGAAAAAGCATTTAGAACAAAATATCAAAAAGTTGTTGTGACAATAGCGCCGGCTGCTGACTTCATTTCAGTATACAATTCAAATGATTTAAGAAATCTTGAATCGGATGTTACTAGTCCGTGGATTTCCATTTATTTGAATAGCTATATTCAAGCCCAATCACCACTTGCAAGCAT
>JANNCH010000180.1:0-1520 GCA_031386315.1 Pseudobdellovibrionaceae bacterium | reverse complement strand
CCCCACATTTTAAATGACAACTTATATGGGAAATCTCGAACTTCAAATTATGAAAAATATATCAAATTAAGACGCTCTCTACTCGGTCACAGCGATGAATGACACAACACGGCCACCCCTTTTCCGCTTCGCGTCTTGCTTAAGATGCGTGGCGGACTTAGCGTTTTATAGATTCTTATACTTATACTCATACTTATACACGGAGACTCTATGAAAACCGCTCTACTTTTGCTTTTATTACCTTTTTCCGCACACGCTGCATTTATCTGTGATGGTCGCAAATTAGTGACTAACGAAGGTGGCCTTTACAACTTTCCATCCGATCAACAGTGCCAAGAAGCTCTTAAAGTTGCAGCCAATGGATTTACTTGTGACGGCAGAAAACTAATTACCCAGGCCGGATATTCTTATAATTTTGCATCTGACCAGCGATGTGCCGACGCTGTTCGCGATTCTAAATAGTTTTAACTGTAACACTGAGTAATTGCCTCCAACCTTTCTATGAACAAACCTATGAGTTTGAAAGTGGAGGCTTTTTTTTGAACCTTTTTGCCGGCTTACATTTTTGAGCCCAGCTACCAAGTATTCAACAGCCACAAAGCTTTATCTCTCGTATAATCCAGCTACGCTAGGCACCGTTATCGCAATCTTTATTTTGTAACACTTTCTAGAATAAATCTAGTTAGCTTTAGCGTCTCATAGTGAGACGAGATCTTGGAGATTTATGAAATCAGTTATCACTTCAATCGCTTTGGTTATGTCACTTGTTAGCGTAAATGCACTTGCTTGCGGCGAAGAAAAATCAACCGCAGCTGAAGACACATCATACAAAGGTGATACAAAATTAGCTTACTCACTCGCTAAAAAAACTTTGATCTGCTCAGAAAACGGAGTTTCAGCTGAAGCAAAACTTTCACTTCAGCAAACAAGATGTATTGGTTCAAAACCATATGTAACTTTAACTGCAAATGGCAATAAAATTGTTATCGTGAACATTTTAAGTCAAAAAGCTGAAATTTTGATGAAGGCCTTAGACTCATCTAGAATCATCGTTTGTGAAGAAAAATAAATAATTCTTTATAGGATCACTTTAAAAGACTCTTTGAAGTGATCCTATCTTTTCTCTAATAAGTATCTGGACGCCAATGCTTCCAGACACTTTCAGAAGTTCTAGCACTCAATTTGTTTTTTGAATTCTCGCCTTGAGCAAAAATACACAGATGCACATCCATCATATTATAAACAGATGTAATCAATTTTTAATTAGGGTTTTTTGCGTTCTTGCAGACGTATCGAACGGCGATGCTTTGCCTCTTCATAACGACGTTTTTGCTCGTCATTTTCTAAAATAAGTCCAGGCACTAATGTAGGCTTACTTCGTGAATCCAAAGCCACAAAAGTCGTATACGCTGTTGCCGTATGAAAAGTTTCGCCGGTCTGCGGATTTTCAGCATCCACACGAACACCGACTTCCATAGAAGTGCGCGACGTGAAATTCACACTGGCTTTTAAATTTACAA
>JANNCH010000629.1:0-4769 GCA_031386315.1 Pseudobdellovibrionaceae bacterium | reverse complement strand
GACAACATGTCCTCTTATTTTCAGGTGGAATACTACCCTTCGACAAGACCAGAAGTTTTCAAACTGGCCCCTTTAATTGTTGAAGGCGAAAAACTCTGTCGCTTCAGTGAGCCCAGGCAGAGGTGCTTTGCTATGCATTGCGGACGCGGCCATCGTGGCCTCGCAGCGCTTGAGTACCACATCGTGTGGGCGCTGAGGTCCGAAAAAGACGGAGAGCGGCCTTCCTCTGCAGTAAAGATCACGCAAGTTTTCCTATGTTCATCAACAATTTAAGGGGCCGGTTTTTAGCAGATATATGTTTTTGTGTTACTCTCTATTTTAGTTTTTTTGTATATACATGTATATACAAATTTGCGGTATTTCTGCTTTCGGTATGGAGAATGAAATGAAGAAAAATTCTAAAAAATTAAGTGTGGCTCCAGAGCAGGCTGTTGAATTTCTAGAAGCATTTCGGATAATGAACGCAGGTTTAGATGAACCAACTTTGCCTATTAGTATTCGCATACTTGCTAATATCTTACGAGCCATCAGAATTAAAGCAAAAGCCGAAAATAAAAAATATCAGTCTGTTATGGTTGAATATCTACGCAAGGGCTTGCGCGAAACTATTTAGTGCGTATCTGAAGTTTTAAAATGTTTTCTAAGTCACAAACAGCTTTTCAAACTCTGCGGGCAAAGTGCTTTCCATGGTGACTTTTTTACCCTTCCAATCAAACTCAAGCAGACTTGCATGCAGGAACATACGCTTTGTATCAAAGCGCTGTGCGATCTTTTCATTGTATTTGAGGTCGTTGTAGCGCGGATCACCGATAACTGGGTGTTCGGCGATGGCTGCGTGTTTGCGGATTTGGTGCTGGCGCCCGGTTTTGATTTGTACCTCGAGCATGGAAATATAGCCGTTGGTTTTTAGAACGCGGCCCTTGGTATCGCAAACTTTGCGCTCGCTGACCGCCCCTTGGGGGTTTTTTCGTCCTTCAGCTTTATCAGTGAGGGCCCATTGCCAATGCACACTGGGTTCGGGAATAGCACCTCTTAAAAGGGCATGATAGATTTTTTTAATGCGATGATTTTGAAATTGATTGGCAAGCTCAATGGCCGCTACCTTGTTTTTTGCTAAAAGCAAAAGACCGCTGGTTTCTTTATCCAGGCGGTGGACCAAAAACGGATTTCCGCCCAGCAATGTTAAAACAGAGGGGTCTGAGGGGTTGTCATTGTGAACGCTAAGGCCAGAGGGCTTTTCTATGACAAAGAGGTCGGCGTTCTCGAACAAGGTTTTCATTTCCATAGTTATTTTTTATCATGGATAGAATCGAAATCCCAATAAATAGAGTTTTTATACTCGGTAGTCCTGTGTGTTTGCGGCATCACGCAAAGCAATATCCTTGCGGCTGCTGTAAATCCTGTTAGGCTGAGTTTTCAGTCTAACAGGAGGCAGTCGTATGTTAAGTCTAACGGATCTCTCTCAATTCTTAGAAGTTTCTGCTTCTGAAGTTAAAGACAAAGTTAAGAAAATCACCGGTAAAAAGCTAGAGACTCCGTATATTACTCCTGAGGTTGTGCGACAAGTATTGATGGCTGAAGGCTATAAATACCCGCACAAAGTTATTTCTGTGCAAATGCTCAAGGGTGGGGTAGCAAAGACCACCTCTGTTTTAAATATCGGAACCCGCGCAGCTATGTATGGGGCCCGTGTGCTTTTTATTGATATGGATCAGCAGGCAAATTTAAGCTATGCCCTCGGCATTGATAACGAAGAACTTCCGGTTTGGATCGACATTGTTGAAAAGAAAAAAAGTATTGATGAGTGCGTACAATTCATCGAAGAAAACGTAGATTTGATTCCATCAAATCTAAATAATTCTGTTTTAGACCGTGTCTTGCTGAATTCAAATCGTAATTGGGCTCAGGCGGTAAAAGCGCCTCTTGAAAAAATCAAACATCGTTATGATCTGATTATTATTGATACAGCCCCGGCCTTGAGTGCTGTAAACACGGCTGTGACGGTAGCTTCTGACCAAGTGGTTTTGCCAGTGAATCCAGATAAGTTTGCGCTGATGGGACTTAAAAAGAACTTGGACGAGCTTGTGGATTTAGCCAATGATTTTGACTTGGACTTTGAGCGCAAGGTTCTTTTCACCAAGTTTGATGGCCGCGAAAAGACCAGTCATGAGCTTTTACAAAAATGTATCGATTCCTTTGAAAATCTCATGATGAAGAGCTATATAAGAAGCTCTTCCGAGGTGAAAAACACCATTCGTAGTCATCGCAACCTTTATCAGGGGAAGTCTCCGGTGAAGTTAGATTATGATTTGGTGACCCGTGAACTTATGGAATTCAATTAGGAGCCCACTATGCCATCAGTTAAAGACTTTGATAAAAACAAAAAACAAACAGATGAATCCAGCGACAATGTTTTGGATTTAGATGCTAAAAAATCCAAAGGCCCACGCCGTCGCCCAGGACGTGACGCAGATGAAACCATCGCAAAAGCCGAGCGTCTTGTTGCCGAGGCCGAAGTGCTTGCTGCGGACGATATTGAAATGGATGCGACTTCTGAAGATACCTACGAGGAAAATATGAACGAAAATCACGAGGGCCCCGAGGGCTTTGAAGCTACTGACAAAAAAGAATCTCCATTCAAACGTTTGCGCGTAAACATCAAAGGTCATGATGTTTTGAATATCGAGACCCCAGAAAAAGTTTTAGAATTTGCAGACGCTGTGGCTGAAGAGTGGAAGACCGATGGTTCTTTCAACGGTTTGCCTCCGGTGGGACATCCTTTGGCACAAATCGCTGTGGCAAAAGGATTGCGTACGGCTAAAGACATTGAAAAGAAGTTAGAAGAAAAAGGCGTCTTCGCCATGGCCCAAATGGGCATTAGCCTCATCAAATCTAAATTGAAAAAATAGAGATTATTGTGAGCAACCGCGCCCAACGCATTCAAAATGTTTTGTTTGAAAATTTGCAGCCTGTGCATATGGAAATCGAAAACGAAAGCCATATGCACTCGGTCCCCGTAAATTCAGAGACCCATTTTAAAGTCCTCGTGGTGGCGCAGGTCTTCGAAGGTCTTTCGCGCATTGATCGTCAAAGAAAGATCAATGATTTGCTAAAGACAGAATTGCAAACAGGCTTGCATGCCCTGACCCAACGCTTACTTTCGCCCAGTGAATGGGAAAAACAAAAAGCTTCAATAAATTTTGAGTCGCCCGAATGTGCCGGCGGCAGCAAGAATAAATAGCTCGTAGATATATGCCATAGCGCATTGAAAAAATGCTTAAATTTTACTCTGAAAATTGTTTGAGTTTGTCTTTTAGCTCGCCCAAGAGGCGTTTGACTTCGCGGAGCTGGGTTTCTTCAGGGGACTCTTTGTCTTCCATTTGTTCGTTCAGAACTTCCCAGGTGTGCAAGGCTTGCTTTAAATTTTGATTGAGGTCTGCCCATGAACGTCGCTCAGGCTTTGGACCTGCGGGCTTTTCAGCTGTTTTGCCAGAGTCTGTATGATCGCGCTCTGGATGTTTGGGTGATTTCTCTAAATTGTCTTGGTTAACCATCGGCCCGTAATCTTCAACAATTGAAGTCCATTTGACAAGCGTTTTTAAGATGATAAAAGAATCACTTCATTCACTCTGAATTTTCTAATTAGGAGCCTCTATGTCTCAAGATATTATCTATACCATGAAAGGCGTGGGCAAAGTTTACCCACCCAATCGCTTCGTACTAAAAAACATTTATCTTTCTTATTTCTATGGCGCCAAAATCGGGGTTCTTGGGTTGAATGGTTCTGGAAAATCTTCTTTGCTTAGAATTATGGCAGGCACTGATAAAGATTTCGTAGGCGAAGCTTTCCCCGCGCGTGCAATGAAGGTCGGTTACCTTGAGCAAGAACCTCAATTGGACGATACTCTTACGGTGAAAGAAAATATTTTTTCAGGTATGGGCGAACTGCCGAAGCTGATGAAAGAATACAATGCGATCAATGATAAATTCAGTGATCCTGATCTTTCACCTGAAGCCATGGAAAAGTTAATTGAAAAACAGGGCGCGATTCAAGAAAAGCTCGAAGCACTCGGTGCGTGGGACGTGGATCAAAAAATCGAAATCGCCATGGATGCTCTTCGTTGTCCAGATGGTGATCTAAATGTGACAAATCTATCGGGTGGTGAAAAACGCCGTGTGGCTTTGTGCCGTTTGCTCATGAGTGAGCCAGATATTTTATTATTAGATGAGCCAACGAATCACTTGGATGCAGAATCTGTGGGTTGGTTAGAGCAGTATCTTGCAAAATTTTCAGGAACCGTTATTGCGGTGACGCATGATCGTTACTTCTTAGATAACGTAGCGGGATGGATTTTGGAACTAGATCGCGGTGAAGGAATTCCTTGGAAAGGGAATTACACTTCTTGGCTTGAGCAAAAAGACAAGCGCATGGCCGTTGAACAGCAGGGCCAAGCTCGCCGTGCAAAAACTTTAGAAAAAGAATTGGACTGGATTCGCCAAGGGGCAAAAGCCCGTCAGGCAAAATCAAAAGCGCGTATCAATTCTTACGAGACGTTGTTGAAAGAGGCGACTCCTGAAAAGTTACAAGAGATGTCGATCTATATCCCACCAGGTCCTCGTTTGGGTGATATCGTAATTGAAGCGAAGGACGTCACAAAAGGTTACAACGGAAAACTTCTTTTGGATAAAGTGAACTTCACAATTCCAAAAGGTGCTATCGTTGGTGTCATCGGACCGAATGGTGTCGGTAAATCGACTTTGTTCCGCAT
>JANNCH010000622.1:0-1954 GCA_031386315.1 Pseudobdellovibrionaceae bacterium | reverse complement strand
TATGTTATTGATCAACAATTGTTTCAGTTCTGTACTCATCAGGCGAAATAAGGCCCTGAGCTGCGAATAATAATCGCTATCTAGCCATTTTGGATGATAATTGGGCGGTGTTTCAGCGCTTGCGTAAATGCGTGCTGATATCCCTTTGATAGCGGGCGATGACGGTTGATGGCTAGCATGCGATACTCTAGCCATGCAGATGGACAGATTACTTAATGACTAAAACCTTCGCCCCTTTATCCAGATTCGTATAATTGTAAAGTAGCGCATTGGTTAAGCGAAGTTCGAGTAGCAAATCCATAGTGTTTGGTGAAACGGCAGGACAGCCAAGACTTAATCCCAAGCGCACAAGCGTACCCTGTTTTTTTCTCATCTCAACAAAATCAGTTGTTGCATACATGGCACCGTGAATAACGATATCACGATCACGCGCGTTCGAGTTTCTCTCTTCGAGGCCATCAAGATGGTAGGACTTTCCGTGTCTTCCGGAATAGACATCTGAAAAAAGATGAAATCCGACTGTGGTTTGGAACGAATTCTTCTGATTGCTTTTCGAAAATTCAGAAGCATACAAATTACCACTCTTTTTGCCGTGGGCAGCGAATCGCTGTGCGTAGTTGCCCGTTTTCAAATTCAGAATGTACATACGCTGCTCAGTTGAGGGGCGAGTAAAGTCGATGATAACCATGCGCTCGTTATCAATTTTTGAATTGTTTGCATCTTTATCTAGTAAGAATGATAAAATGTTGAATAATGCTCTTTTGGGAACGCCTGCTTTTTCCCATACTTTGCGGTATTTAGCGGGCATAATTTTTTCGGCTTCTTTGCTATTAAAAGTCTTAAAAACAACCGGTTGAATACGTTTGCTTTCTTCTTCTTTTTTGGTGTCACCTTCATCAGCCGATTTTTCGTCTTCGATTGTGCCGCCAGGAATTTTAGCTTTTTCATCATCGGATGCGGACTCTTCATCCTTAGCCCCGGGATTTGGATTTTCTGGCGATGGCAACGTATCGGCTGCTTTTTTCTCAGTGCTATCGTCCTCGGCACCATCTTCTGCATTAGCCTCTAAAGTTGTAGTGGCTTTTTTTTCTGTACTTTTGGGAGTCTCTTTTGAGGGCTCGTCACGGCGATTCTTCGCAGAATCCGCCAGTGCAAAAGTAGACAGAGTTAATGACAATAAAATAGCTATGATTTCTGTATGTTTTTTCATATTTGGTGATTCCATTGCAATCATGGGACCCACTGGTCAGCAGTGCTTTGGGGTGTTCAGCTCTAATATATACGTTTATAAAAAGATCGTTCTGTGAAAAATACAAAGTTGACCATGAATTGTTCATGGCAATTAGGTGGCAAAGTTTACTTATAGGCGAGTGGCCTTGGCGTCTAACATACGATCTCAAAATAAGACACTTCAGACATTGGCCAGCGTTTGTGGAAAAGTACTACAGAATCCTCGTAGTTTTTCCGATATATGAGTCATGGCAGAGAAGAATAACAATAATAAATCCATGCTTTTAGCACTTCTATTTTTTGTAGGGGCTGGGGCTTTGCTTTTGTTGAGTCTTTCCGCCGAAGAGACAGCTAAAAAATCCTCGCAACTGCATACTCAGCAATACGAGGATCGTGTGAATAGCCATTTGATGCTGACTAATCAAAAGATGGAACTACAAAGGCAACGCGCGATCGTTGATAACAATTCCTATGCGCCTGATTACTATGACACAAAGGCTGGACAAGCTTACCACAACAACACAAATGGTGTTGACCTATCCACGGAAGCGCACGCTGCTGATGTTGCTAAAGAGCTAGGGCGTGGTGAGCGCGAAGCTCGGGCGCCAGAAACACCCCACGAATTGATTCAGTCCGAAATTTTTAATGATCAGCAATACAGTGAATATACGCAGGCCTATAAAGAAGAATACGCTAGGAAGTTCATCGAGAACGCGGCTCGCAG
>JANNCH010000606.1:0-1580 GCA_031386315.1 Pseudobdellovibrionaceae bacterium | reverse complement strand
TTGCTGATAAAGAAGCGCTGAATAAAAAAATAGAAATTCTTGAAAAAGAAAAAAATGAGATTGACGAAAAAATAAGTAATTATGAGATTGATAACAAAGAATTATTAGATCAGATCGAATCGCTTCAAAAGCTAAACACAGCCTTAACGCAAGAAAATCAAGAAATGTTGAATCGGTCAAGCCTGCAAGAAGGAGTAAAAATTCAAGTGCCCAAGAGTTTGATGGGTGCAGTTAAGGAAAAAGAGCAGCTCATTCGAGAAAATGCAGATATGCATTATAATTTGGGAGTGCTCATGACCAAAAATCAAGACTATAGAAATGCCGCGATTGAGTTTGAGCGGGCTACACAACTTCGTTCTGATGATGCCGCTTCTTATTTTAATTTAGGTAAGATCTATGCTGATTTTTTTAAGGATAAAGAAAAAGCAGTTGGATATTTTCAAAAATACCTTCGGATAAATCCTCAAGCCGAGGATCGAGGATGGGTTGAAAGTTTTATTGCTTTGACAAAGGGCTGGCGCGCAGAAGAGAAACTGAAATAGAGACTTATGGGTGCGGAGAGGCCTTGAATAAAGCATAGAGTGAGAACGTCCAAGATTGTGTGATGAGATTGACGTAGAGACAAGCCTCTGCGAGAATACCGAACGAAATAGTAACAATATTTAATAATACAAAGGAGTTTGGCATGAGAAGTAGATTGAACTGGTTAATGAGCTCGGTTCTTGGTTTTATGTTGCTGGTGCTGATGGCTATGGCTCAACCTGCTTTCGCAGAAGAAGCTAAAGGGCTTAAGCCCGAGGACATTGCAAAGCTTTCTGAAGAAGCTCAGAAGACTTTAAATGGATTTGCATGGACTTTGGAGGTTTCTCCCTCAGGAGTCAAAAAAGAAGACCGTAAAAGCACACCCGACACTTTGATTTTCAAGGATGGAAAAATGTCATCCGAAGGCTTAGCAAAGAAGGGTTATGGAACCTCTAATTATACTTTGTCAATCGGCGATGACGGAATACCGGTTTTTGAAACGATGCAAAGAGATGAAAACGAAGGTGTTGCATTTTGGCGTGGCGAGCTCGTGGATGGGCAAATTCGTGGTGTTATCAGCGTTCAGAAGGCAAAGGAACCCGCAATTTCATTTGGTTTCCATGGCGTCAAAGTTGGTGAGGCAAGTGAAATTCCAGCTGAGCGGGTTGAACCACAGCCTGAAATCATACCTGAGACAGTTGTTCCTGAGCCGGTTGCAATAGCACCGGAAGTTCCGGTCGCAGCAGAGTTGCCGACTGAATCTGCTGTTGCCGATGGAGTGAGTGATGTGGAGGCTGAAACCGTTGCCCCCGCTGTTCAAGAAGCCGCGGTAGTTGAGCCAGTTGTGGAAACTCCGGCGCCTGAAATTGTTCAACCTGAACCAGTTAAGCCGCCTAAAAAGAAGCGTGGATTTTTTGGCTAAATTAAGCCTGATATATTAGAATAAAAAGCCCCTCATAAGAGGGGCTTTTTTTTTCAATTATGAAATGCATGACAAACAATAAAAGTATTAAGAGCTCGGCCATTCTATGTTTGAGTTGGTTTCTTTTGATTGGTGG
>JANNCH010000011.1:0-9602 GCA_031386315.1 Pseudobdellovibrionaceae bacterium | reverse complement strand
CAAGATTTCCATCCGAAACTGTTAACGGATCACCACCCGATAAGATCACCTCTCGCAAGCCAGTCTTTGCTTTCAGATACTGCAACGCCTGCTCGTACTCGTCCTTGCGAATGAAGGCTTGCTCTTGGCCGGTGAAATGCTTGCGTGTGCAAAAGCGACAGTAAACACTGCAAATATCTGTGATTAGAAATAGCGCGCGATCAGGATAGCGATGAATAATACGTGGTGCAGGATTATTTTTGCGCTCCCCTAAGGGATCTAGCATCTGCTGAAATCCTTCGCCCATTTCTAATTGATGGGGCATCAAAATTTTTCGCAAAGGTTCAGAAAATTTTGCCAGAGTTGCATAGTATGGTGTCGTGCGAATATTGAACATCTCGCGGCCACTGCCGAAGGCTGCACTCTCTTCTGAACTGAGTGAAAAGTATCTTTTAAAATCCGCTTCTGTTTTAAGTGAGTGCTGAAGTTGCCAAGTCCACTGCCCCCATTCAGAGGCAGAGATATCTAATGGTCTATGGCTTTCGTGGAAAGTAAACTTCATGGGCCCTTATAGCCCAAAAGTGTCCCTTTAGCCACTTCTGCCGAAAAAGGCTTTTAACATTCGTAAGCACATGAATACATTGGTTATTATTCTATTCCCAAACAGAGACACTAAAATATCGACAATCTGACTTTCGAAAATTCATGTGTTTTAAGATGAGATTCCCCTTAAAAAACAACGGCTTAAATGCCCATGCCAACCCCTCATAAGTTGGCTCGCCCTTCGCTTTGTATAACTACGAACACTTGGGTCCGGATGACCCAATATAAGGAGGATTTATGAAAACATTTACTTACAGCCAAAAGAAATGGGCGATGACAGGATGCCTACTTTTCGTATTGGGTTTTAGCCTTTCAGCGCATAACAGAACGACAGGTGCAAATTATGTTGATCTCGCTTCTGAAAAACCGTCACCGGTCTATGAAGAGATCACAAGAAAAGATGGCAAAAAATTTCTATTGAAATACGAGGCTGACAAAGCCAAACCCAATGAAGTAACAAATGTTACTGCTCAGCCTCTCGATACAGAAGGTAACATCTGTACGAACTGCGACAATTTCACCATCGCACTGGGTGGAGAACTCAATAGTTCAAATCTTGGCGACCTTAAAGAGGTCGCAGTAACCATGATAGAAAAGCAAGAAATTAAAAAAACCATAAAAGTCATCTCTGCTAGCAGCAGCGGTGCTAACAAAGAAGAAGAATACGAAGAAGACAGAGTAAAATCTGACAGAGTTGATGCCTCTCTTAGAAAAGATCTCGAAAGAATCAAAGAAGAGATAAGAGATGCTCGTGAAGTACAGCTCGTCGCTTACCAAGAAGCTAGCACTGCGCAGTCGATCCCTGAGCAACAAGCTGCTTTGAGTGATGCCAAACAAGCTGAAAAAGACAAGCGAGATGCTCTCATCAAATTGCGCGAACTTTTAGTGAAGCATTCACGCAAAAATGGCGACATATCACCAGAGTTTTCAAAAGCTGAGCGTCTTCTTATCAAAGAAGAAAAAGAGCATATCGCAGATAACGGTGATGCTTTGGTCTTAAAAAATGACTTGAGAAAACTTGTTGAAGAATTGAAAATTCAACACTTGGCTGCAAAAAATCAACTTTTGGGTGATGTATCAAACAGCATCTTAAATAAATATGTGACTGATTTCGATGAATACGTGAAAGCGGTCGTGAGTGGAGTCTTTACACAAAATAATCCTAGCCAAAATGGTGCCGGACGTGTTGCGAACTCAAGTGGTGGCTCTATCAACCCAGGTAATATGAATACATCCATCCGCAGCGAACTGAATCCGAACTTCACAACACTGCCAAGCAGTAGCAATAATGGTGGAGTATTTACGGTGAGCCCAGAATCGACTGTAACACCTGAACAAAGATTGGCTGCTGAACAAGCACGCTTAAGATTGCAACAAAACCGCATGTTGAATCCGAATCAAAATCCGATGCTCAACAACAGATCGGCACGCAGAAACTAAATATTACGACTTTATAAGTGTTCAGAAAATCCTGAAAGATCCTCCACGAGCCCAAGAAGGGCTCGTTTTCTTTTTTCTACCTACAGACTTGTCATCCCAAGATCCCAATGATTAAATTAAAATCAGTCTGGGGGCCCCATGGTAGAAGTCATTAATACAGATAAATTTAAATCCGAAGTTTTCGATTTTGAAACACACAAAGAATGGGTTTTTGAAAAAGAACAACCACTTATTCTGAACTTCTTTGCCACTTGGTGCGGCCCCTGCCATATGTTTGCTCCCGTTCTTGATGACGTGGCTAGTGAACATGCAGGCAAACTCAAAGTTTTTAAAATGGATATAGATGCATCACCTGAAATTGCGCATTTGTTCGGCGTGAAAAGTGTACCGACAACATTGTTTCTAGCCCCCGGCCAAGAGCCCGCCATTGCTTCTGGAGTTTTACCTCGCGAAAGCATGAAACAGGCCCTGGAAGAACTTTTAGGAATTTCTTAAAAAAATTTACTCTTTGCTACCAGCATTTTCAGAATTCAAAGATTCTTCAACTTCTAATTTGTTATGAATTTCTTTGATTCCATTGCAACGCCCAACAACTTCTTCGGCCATATTTTTCATAGAGGCCTCAGGCACAAGTCCACTCAAAGTCACTTCAGCATCTTTGACTGAACAAAGAATTTCTGAAGCATCGATAGCAGAATGATGAGTGAGCATTTCACAAACCTCTTCATGAATACGCTCATCCGAACGAACATATCCTTTAGGTCCGACACCTTTGTAAGGTCCTGTGCGACGACCAAAAGTAATACTTCCACCGACACTGCCATCCAAACTCTGATCAAAGCTGTATGACTCTGTCCCGTTCATCTTCACATTGGAACCATAGTCTTCATCTGTATAGGGACTATATGTATCCTGCGGAGAACGATGACGATCCGTCGAATAATCAGAAAACTGATCCCGAAAAGTCCGAATATCTTGCTGCCCACGAGGTCGATCTTGTTTTTCATTTCTCATAAAAAAATCCTCCTATATCTTTATACAAAGAAGATTTGCAATACACATACCCAACCCAAACCCAACAGATCATCAGACAACAAAACAAAGTGAAGCAACAAACCCCAAACAGGGCATTTCACCACACCAGACCAAAGTAATAAGAAAAGAAAAAGTGCGTGAGCACACCCAAAGAAACCCAGCGAAGCGAGGGTTTCTTACCCTACGCACGCCGGAGGCGGCGGCTTGCACCGCCGAATGCGAGTTCCGCAGCAGCCACTCGCCCAGCGGGCGAGGCGTCCGCGAGGACTGTTCGAGCATTCGGTGGTGCAAGCCGCCGCCTCCGGCGTGCGTAGGGTAAAAAAAATCCCGGGGATCTTGCGACCCCCGGGCCCTGCTCACCACCAAACATGTCGTATCTAAGTTCTCATCAAGCTGTCGTACAAGTTGCAATCAAGTTGCTGTCAAAAGCTGATGGCGGCTTTAGTCGTAATTCCATAGGTCATACCATTCTCAAAATTCGATGTCGTGCCGTCTTTCCATGCACCACCCGGGAAGAGAACGCCGATTTGATTCACCCATTGAATTTTTTCAACTGGTTTATAAATCAATTCGATGTCCCATTCTAAGCCTAAATCTTTTTTAACGTCCACTGAATTATTTTGCTTGGTCAATAATTGAGCATAGGTAAAAGTGTTACGCAAATCTACGCGATCACTCCAAACATAATTTATTGCAGGCGAAATATACAAAGTATTACCTACAGTCTCATCATCAACAGAATTTGAAACTCCGAGGCTAGAATCTTTCACACGGTTTGTGTACAAAAAGTCTTTTTGACCCAAGCGATGATTGAATAAAAGCATCGCCACTTCATAGTTCTGATCATATTGAAAGCCTTCGTAAGCAGCAGTTTCTGGGTTATCACCACTTGCCATGCCTAAACGTACTTTCGTATTCCATTTAGATTCTGCACGTGGAAAACTCAATTCAGCCGCAATACCATAGGCGCTCACGTTGATTCCTTGCCCAGCTGCTGAGTTCAGACCCGTTTCGCCCGATTCAAAACCCGCTTCGAATTTTAAACCAAAAGAATCCCAGTCACGACCTAAAAAGAAATTTGTTCTTTGTAGATTCATATCACCAACAACAGTTGCAGTGCCCAATGGATCATAGGCAGGAATCGACAAATCATTCACCGCATTGGAACCCTTGCGTGTCCCTTGAACGATTCCCAAAGAAGAGCGAGCGTCTTTGTTTTCATACATCAACTGAAAGTAAAGTTCGTTGATAGAATTTCCAAGACCTTCGCCTTGTGAATAAACACGTGAGCTCATAGGCATGAACGACCAGTCACCGATGATAAACTTATAAGCAACCATATCACGGGTTTGATACCAATGATCAAAGGCACCAGCACCGGCGTTGAAAGTCATGCCCGTACCGAATTGGTAAGGTGCACGGCCCACAATCAAAGCACCGTATTCTTGATTCACATTTAGATAAAGTTGGCTGACTTTAATATTGCTAGCACCTTGATTTTTAGAACCCGCGGCACCAGGACCAGTTCCAGTATTCGGAGTCGTCCCTGCATTAGTATTGCTACCCCAGATTTGGCCTACTTGAGAGTTTGCATAGGCCCCAGTGTCCTGACCTAAAACATCAAATTTTGAAATAATATTTACACCGTCAGCCGCAATAATTTTTGGCATTAAAGATAAATAATTTAAGCCATAATATTTTGTGCCCTGCGGAGTCGCCAATGTTGGACGGCTGATTTGCGTGAATTCAGCACGGTATACGCCAGTCCAATCAATCGACATCGCCATAGATGATGTCGGAATCATTGATGAAGCCAATGCCAAGGTTGAGAAAGTCTTAAGAACAATATTCATTTTTTTCATAACATCACCTTACTTTTTTAGCTTACTTTGCGACTACGCCCATCACATCTGACTCGCGCAGAATGATGAGTTCTTCATTTTGAATTTGAATTTTTGAACCTGCGTACTCGGCAAAAACAATTTTATCGCCAAGCTTTACGTCTAAAGGTCGTATGTGACCTTTTTTATTGAGGTGTCCACGCCCCACAGAAACAATTTGACCCTCAAGATTTCCAGTAACATTCGAAACTGTGGGGGGGATATACAAACCACCAGCAGTCATTTTTTCAGCTTCTGCTAGGCGCACCAAAATACGATCATCCAGCGGAGTCATAAAGTTTTGCAAACTAGCGGCAGGCTTTGCAGCTTTTGCCGAAGGGGCAGAAACTTTTTTGATCGCAATCGCGGATTTTTGAGAATTTGCTTTTTTGGAAATATTGGATTTTGGCGAAACTTCTTTTTTAGCAACGACTTTTTTTGCAGGATTTTTTGATGCTACTTTTTTTGCTATAACTTTTTTAGCAGTTTTTTGAACAGGCTTCTTGATTGCCTTTTTAGCGGTCTTCGCCTTTACGGCTGCCTTTGGCTTTGCTTTTGCCTTAACAACTTTTTTTGTTTTTTTAACGGGTGCAGATTTTTTCACTGCTTTTTTAACTGCTTTTTTAATTTTCTTAGCGGCCACTTTTGCCTCTTTCTTCTTCATAATACTTGCGATACATGACATCCCACTCGGGGCTGCCCTCCATCACATTACGTTTGAGCGACGCCACTTTTGCACGGGCTCTTTCATCAATATCCGTATCCACTTTTACATATTCTGCAATAGCTTGCTTTGCAATTCGAAGTGCTTGATCTTCATCGGTGAAATCCACCAAATCATCATTCCAAACACCGTCTGTCACCAAGTGAGCCAGATGCGACTGGCGATCTTCTGAAATAATCATAGGATCAGCTTTCTCTCTTTAGCGAGTTTCTTTTTTAGGATGGGATACATTTTGTATCTTTCGAATTCTCCAGAATTGGTACGCTCGAGCTGATCTAGCATCGCGTTGACATCTCTGTCTAGCTGCATTTCTCGATCATAGTCTTCCTGAATGATCGCAATCGCACGGGCCAGAACCTTTTTTTCATCCACTTTGAACTCGATCAGATTCTGTTTCTTCCAATGATCTAAAATCTTTTCGGCCAATTGTTGAATTTGATTCGGTGTCAATTTCATATTAGTCTCATCAGTATATGTTATTATCACCCAGATTAAAGACCATTTTATCCCGCTTTACAATCATCTTAACTCTCTGCTTTACGCTAGGAGTCGGGCTTTGCGCCTATGCCTTTTTCGATCTCGAAAACGACATGACCAAGAAATTAGAATCAAAAAAATTCTTAGTTCCGACTGAGTATTTTGCGGCTCCTGTTTCGTTTAGCCCTCGCATGCTGATCACACAAGAAAGCGTCATCGAAATGCTTAAAAAGCGTAATTATCGTATGCGCGCCATCGATCAACGCATTTTGCCTGGTGATTTCTATTCTGGGAATCGAGCTGAATGTTCATCCCGACTTGGCGTCGCATTGGATGAAAAACAGTTGGGCTGCATTGTTTTTGTAAATAGTGACGTGCAAAATGCAAATTCAGAAAATGAAACACAAACAATCGTTTTTCAGACTGACGGCAGCCTTTCGCAGGTTTTCAAAGGTGTAAATCCAATCGCCGAAGTCAGCCTTGAAGCCCCACTGCTTGCCCAATATATTGGCAATGAACCCCTTATGCAGACCGAAATCACTTTGGGACAGACCCCAACTCAGTGCTTAAACGCGATTATCTCGATGGAAGACAACAGCTTTCTCGAGCACGGCGGCGTTAGCTATAAAGGTATTTTTCGCGCCATCGTAAAAAATATTACATCCCGACGAAGTGCCCAAGGCGGAAGTACGATCACTCAACAACTTGTAAAAAATTATTTTTTAACCAGCGAAAAAACTCTGAAACGAAAAGCTCAAGAGCTCATCATGTCCATAATGCTTGAATCTCGCTTCACAAAAGATGAGATTCTTGAAACCTATATCAACATCATTTACATGGGCCAGAATGGTGCCTTTCAAGTGCGCGGCTATGGATCAGCAGCAAAATACTATTTTGGTAAAGATTTAGCACAGCTCAACATCAGCGAGTGTTCGCTCTTAGCCGCCATCATCAATAGCCCTGGACTCTACAACCCATTTAAAAAACCGGACAACGCCCGCAAGCGCCGCGGTCTTGTTCTTGATAAAATGCTAGAGCTTAAATTCATCACCGATGAAGAACTAAAAATTGCAAAAGAATCTGCGCTACCAACGGCAACGCCGATTCTGGCAACCGAAACTGCACCTTACTACATTGATGCTGTTCGCAAACAAATGGCAGCACTCAATATTCCAGTAGAAGGTAAAAAAATCTATACCGCCCTCGATTTGGATGCGCAGAACACTGCGCAGGAAGCCCTTCAAGGACATCTCGAACAGCTCGAGAAAAAAAATAAAAGTATCAAAGCTCTTAAAGAAAAAGGCAACTCGCTCGAAGGCATGGTGCTTTCTGGCGATCCAAAAACAGGCTTGATCAGCACTGTCATCGGTGGACGCAACTTTCGCATGACACAATTCAATCGCGCGATCGATGGCCATCGCCAAGTGGGCTCAATTATGAAGCCCTTTGTTTTTCTGACAGCTTTAGAAAATAAAAACAAAGAAGGCCAGGATTTCACTCCGATATCATTGTTGAGTGATGAAAAATTCACAACTAAGTACGACAAACAATCCTGGACACCTGAAAACTATGGCAAAAAATATTTTGGCCAGGTGCCCATGTTTTTCGCTCTGAAAAACAGCCTCAATGCCGCCACCGCTTCGCTAGGTCTTGAAGTCGGCCTAGATAAAATTGTCGAGACCAATCGTTTAATGGGAGTCGAATCTGATTTGAAAGCCTTGCCATCAATCACACTCGGAGCATTTGAACTTTATCCACGCGAAGTACTGCAAGCTTATATGGCTTTTTCGCAAATGGGCCAGCGTGTAATCACTTCTTTCATTCGCAAAGTCGTCGATAATAGCAATAAAGAAGTTTACACTTATAGCCCTGCCCCTATTGCCACAGCAGACCCTGCGGCCGTTGCAAGCCTGGTCAGCATGATGAAGCAGACTATTTTATCAGGCTCGGCCCGTGCGGTGATATTGAATGGCTTTACCCATCCCGCGGCTGGCAAAACAGGCACAACCAATGATTACAAAGATGCTTGGTTTGGCGGATTCACTCCTTATGTCACAACAATTGTATGGGTTGGTTTCGATCGCAACTTAACTCACAATCTTTCGGGCTCTAGCGGCGCCGTTCCGATCTGGACACAATTTATGAAAAAAGTGGCTACACGTTACCCGGCCGATGATTTCGCATGGCCCGAAAATACCGAAGTGCGCACTTTAGACGAGGCCACACTGCGTAGCTTAAATGCCATAAAAGAAGAGTGGGATCCATTCTCGGTGGACTTGGTTTTTAAGAAGTAAGTGGATCTTTCCAAGACCCGCAGCGGTGTGTGACTCTTCGAAGTTTTTATTTTGTTTTTTTGTATCTGCGCAATATCGCAATCAATACAAAAATATAACAAAAAATGTAGAGACCTGCCACCTGAGGCTCTTGAATTCTACTAAAGGGTAACGACTTTGTTTTCCAACTAGAACCAAGAAAAGACATCGCAATCACCAAAAAATACACAATCGTAACTAGCAGTACTCTTAAATATATATTTAATTTCGACTCTCTATTGAACTCACTTGGAATTATTCCCTCAGAAATAATCTTAAATACCCTCTCGTACTCATTCGAATTATTTAAATACAAATCAAAACCCTCAAAATATTTAGCTTTGGGATTTTTCATATAGAAAATACTCAATATATTGCCTGGAAACTTAATGATGTGGCTAACTTTAGTGAAAGAGATGACCTCTTCTGAACTACTAAACTGAAAGCCCTCTTCTTTAAGAACCAAAGCCCTGGTCCATAGCTTCTTGCGATGTAGAGGTAAAAATAACAAGCACGTCATAAATATTACACCAAAAGTAAGTCCTGTATATTTAAGATTCTTTAAAAGATCAAAAGGGAGTGAGAGATTCCGAGCAGGCATAGACAATAGAAGGATCATCGACATAGTAAAACACATTGAACCAAATTTCTTAAAATCGTAATTGAGAAACATATGAATTAAATAAGTCCAATAGTTTTTAAAGGAACCCGAGTCTCTTGGTGATTTCAGATAAATATTCATTCTTAAAATCTCTTCCCGATTGATGTTCAAAAATGTATGCCCAACAAATAGTCCATAAAAAACTAATAGCAATATTTTTAAAAGGCTAGCTCTGGAACTTCAATATTAAATTCGTTCGGCTCAATATCTGAGGCATCATTTTTAAACACTTTGATCATACCCGCTGCTACAATATCATCTGCCATTAAAGGACTATCGTTGTATTTAGCTAGTACTGCATTATTGCCAACGTACTCAACAAAAATATTATCACCATCATATACATATTTTCTGGCGAAAGTTTTCGTTTGATCTGTCTGATTTGCGACATCCCAAACTGAACGCAGTATTCTTCTATCGCTAACCTCGTGATCTTACCCCGAAAAAACGGACACGAGAGTTATGCGGCGTTTAATAGTTGTTCTTCGTAC
>JANNCH010000468.1:0-2704 GCA_031386315.1 Pseudobdellovibrionaceae bacterium | reverse complement strand
GAACGATTTTAGATATGTTACATACAAAAATTATAAGCATTAGTGCTTCCGAAGGATAATTATGCATCATCGGCTTTTCAGCAGGCTCGTCAGAAGTATTTCAGATGGGATTTTTAAAAAATTGATCGTAAGAGGTTTTTTACTTCTTGCGGTTTCCACAACACTCACTGCATGCAAGATGGATTTCGGCATTGGCTATAATAAAGGTTATGCACCTGACCAGCCGATTGCCTTTGATCATTCTTTGCACGTGGGTACCAACAAGATTCAGTGTCAGTATTGCCACAATCAAGTCGAGCGTTCAAAACACTCGAATATTCCGGCATTATCGACTTGTATGAACTGTCACATCCAAGTGGCAACAGACAAACCTGAAATTCAAAAACTACGTGAAGCATACGATGCTGGCACCTCAGTTCAGTGGGTACGTGTCCACATGCTGCCGGACTTTGTTCACTTTAATCACAACGCCCACATTGCCAAAGGTGTGAATTGTCAGACTTGTCACGGTCCTATCGAGACCATGAAAAAAGTAGAGCAATTTTCTGACCTCTCAATGGGCTGGTGTATTAACTGTCACAGACAGCCCGAAAATAAAGCGCCGATTAACTGTTCAACTTGTCACTACTAGTAGATTTCGAGGAAGCGTATATGTCTGAACACCACCATGATGATCACACCCACAGTGAATCTGAACTAGAAATGAAAAAAGCGCTGCGACCAAAAATCGAGCGCGATAGTAAGTACTGGGCAACCATTGAACAGTTCAACAACGATCCAGAAATGGCACGTTTGGCTGAAACAGAGTTCCGTTCTTCACCTTTGCGTGAAGGTGATTCTGAGGACGGATGGGCTCGTCGTGAGTTCTTAAAGTTGATGGGTGCCTCATTGGCGCTTTCAGCGGCGGGTTGTATTCGTCGTCCAGTACAAAAAATCATTCCATATAACAAACAACCCGAAGAAGTGACTTTAGGTATTCCGAATTACTATTCTTCAGCCTACTTTGACGGTTCTGAAGGTATGGGCGTTCTAGTTAAAACACGTGACGGTCGTCCGATTAAAATCGACTCGAATCCTTCGCACCCATTCGGTGGTGGTTTGACGGCTCGCTCGCAAGCTTCTTTGATGAGTCTTTATGATCCAGAAAGACTGCAAGCTCCGATTCGCAATCTTTTCAACGAAAAGAAAAGCAATAAAGAAACCGTAGCTGTTAAGTGGGAAGACGCTGATAAAAAAATCATTGAGCAATTGTCTAAGGGCAGTGTTGTGATTCTTTCGACTCCGGTGGCGTCGCCTGCGACTCGTGCTGTGATCGGTGATTTCTCGCAAGCTTTCAAAGCCAAACATATTGTTTGGGATATTTTTAATCACGAAGAAATTCGTGAAGGACAGAAAGCTTCTTACGGTGATGATGTTGTACCTCAGTACCGTTTTGATAAGGCAAAAATCATTGTTTCTATCGATGCGGATTTCTTAGGTACTTGGCTGACGACAACTTTGTTCTCTAGCCAGTTTACCAAAGGTCGCCAAGATATCAAAGACATGAATCGTTTGATCTCTTTCGATTCAAACTACTCTCTAACAGGCGCCAACGCGGATATCCGTGTGAAAATAAAACCTTCGCAGCAGTTAGATGTTGTGATGGGGTTGTTGCATACTATTTTAGTTAAAAAGAACCGCACAGCAGCTGCAGGCAATTTTTCTTCGACGCTTTCTAGCTATTCTGATGTGGCTAAAAAATTGGGAATCGAACCTGAATTGTTCGACAAAATAGCGGATGATTTGTGGGAAAATCGCGGCAAAAGCATCGTTGTGGCGGGTGGTATCACCACTTTGACAGAAAGATCTCGCGAACTTCAAGTGGCTGTGAATTATCTGAATTCAGTTTTGGGTAATGACGGACAAACGATCGAAGGCAAAAACGGAAACCCTGCGCTTGTGGCATCACACGCTGACATGGTTTCATTGATCAAAGATTTGAACGATGGCAAAGTACAAACTTTGATCATCCACGGTGCAAATCCGGGTTACTCTCTACCTGTTGAAGCGGGTTTCACACAAGCTGTGACCAAAGCAAAAATGGTCATCTATACGGGTGATCGTATCGATGAGACTGGTAAACACGCGGACTATATTCTTCCGGACAATCATGCTTTAGAAGCATGGAATGATGCAGAGCTCGCAGCTGGTGTTTACTCGGTTTGCCAACCTGCCATTCGCCCAATGTATGACACTCGCTCGTTCCAGTTGTCTTTGATGACTTGGGCCAAACTTGCGAAGGCTGGCCCGGCTCGTCTGCAAGCTGAAACTTATTATGACTATTTGAGAAACTTCTGGAAGCAAGACATCCACTCTAAAGTGGGTAAAGGCTCTTCTTTCGAAGATTTCTGGCAAGAAACTTTGCAAAAAGGCTATGCGGGCGAGATGTCTAAATCATCTTCGGCGCGTTCTTTCCGCAGTGACTCTTTGTCGATCGTAAAAGCAGCGTCTGCTAAAACGGGTTATGAGTTGGCACTCTACTCAACAGTTCAGTTTGGTGATGGAACATTGGCGAACGTAGCCATGTTGCATGAGTTGCCAGATCCGGTGACAAAAATCACTTGGGATAACTATGTGATGGTGTCTCTGGCGACGGCCGAGAAAAACAATTTGAAACAAGCCTCTGTCATCGAAGTCAAAATCGGCGATAAAAAAATTGAACTTC
>JANNCH010000458.1:0-2035 GCA_031386315.1 Pseudobdellovibrionaceae bacterium | reverse complement strand
CGATAATATCATCGGCTTCATAGAGTGGAACCTCGATCGAAGGCACTCCTAAAAGATCCGCTAATTTTTTGATATAAGGAATTTGTTGAGCAAGATCCTCAGGCATTTCGGTGCGATTGGCTTTGTAATCGTCATACATTTCTTTGCGAAAAGAAGGCTCTTTGCGATCATAGCAGAAAACCATATAATCTGGTTTTTCTTCTTTCATGAGCTTTGAAATCATTGATAGAAAACCATACACCGCATTGACTGGAACTCCGGTCGGAGAAGTAAGGGCACGTATGGCATAATAGGCGCGAAAAAACATAGAGCTGACGTCAACGAGATAGATTTTCTTCATTAACCAGGCTTACAACGATTGAGAACTAAAGTCGATCGTCGACTTTGCACTCCACGAGCTTCGAGTTGCGATTTTCTTCGTAATCAGATTCTACCTGACGCATGAGGATTTCAAGATCACCACTCAAAAGAGGGCTTGGGACAAGAAGGCCTTGCTCCATAAAATCAATTTGTGATGTTTCCATGCTGAGTCGTCTTGCGAACTCTGCTTGGCTGTAGCCAAGGGATAGACGCAGCGAGCGAATTTTTGTTTTGTTCCATCGAGAGGCTGCAAGCGAATCAGAATGCTGAATTAATTTAGCACTCGTCTTTACGTTAACAGCCAAACTGGTAGATAAATTTTTAGACAAATCTATTTTCGAATCATTATTTTTTGAACTCATAATAGTTCCTGTATTCATAGTGTTGGCATCATATATAGAGCAAACATACTATTCACGTGACAATGCATTAATTGTAAAAATGCCCGCCCCGGTGCAAGAAAAGTCAGAACATCAAAATAGCTAGAGTGTATCCTATCTATTCGTCGGCAAAGACAAAAACCAAATCATGCTCGCCGGCTAAATCCAGGCGATCCCGGGCTTGGCGCTCGATGAAGTTAGGATCCTTAGCTTGTTTTAACTGCGCCTCGAGCGTGCGCGTGCTTTGAGTTGTCTGGATAATTTGCGCCGATAGATGATCAAAATCGCGGTGCAATCCCCAAAGCCTCCAAAGATTCCCATTGAGAACCAATGTAGCGGCCAAAAAGACCAAACAGAGAGTAGCTACACGTGCGGGATGATCTAAAAACTGACGAATCGACATAAAGATATTCTATCTTACCCATCTGTAAGTTACTACGGGATCTAGGTCCGGCAAGAACATGTAAAAAAGCCATGGTTGGGGTCAAAAAAGCACATCTATGCCAATACATTAGACTTGAGTCCTTATTGAGCATGGCTAGTTCGTTGCATTTACACAGAAATAGCTACCACTGAAGGCTCGAAAGTCAGAAAGAAGGTCCCTTTGTTGATCAAAAATGCAATCGCCCTTTTGATGATATCGTTTCTTTCATTCAACGCCTCTGCTGCGAACAAATCCCAAGCTGTCGCCGCATGCAAAAAAGAACTCGCAAAATCTAACTTCTTTTTTTCGGCCACTAAAGGCGCCAACTGCATGGATTTATTTTTTATGAATCCCGAACTCAATGAACCCTCTGGAAGCTTCAATTTCGTTTCTGAATTCGGCGAAAAGATTTTAGTGAAACAACCAGAAAACTTAGCAATGCATTCCACAGTCTTTTTTATTTACTACTCACAATGGAGATTAGCAGTCGAACAAGGCGGCGAATTTTCAAAATACAGCAACAGACTCAATGAGGGTCTTCATTTATATGACGTAGCCGAAAGCAGAATTGGACAAACAGAAGCCTTTTTAAATGAAAAATCAGGATCCCTTTTTCCAGTGGTTTTCTTTTATCTACCAGAATTACGCGCCGACGTAATCGATCTATATAAAAAACTAGATAACATCACTTCAAACATAAACGTAAAAATCAAAGCCAGAAACTCAATTGCCCGACTACACGAAGCAAACAAAGAATATCAAAAAGCCATCGACGTACTAAAAACAATTTTAGAACTAGTCCCCAATCGCTCAATCACATTAAAGAAAATAAAACTTCTAGAAGAAAAACTAAAAAACCCCGGCGCCAAAG
>JANNCH010000386.1:0-4567 GCA_031386315.1 Pseudobdellovibrionaceae bacterium | reverse complement strand
TCGTAACCGGCATTTTTGTATACACGCGCGGGGCTTGAGCGGAAGGGGACCTGCAAATACTCACTCTCGGTCAAAAATTCACTGATAGGTCTTTGTGTAGAGCCCACCATCAATGAGCTCAGCGAGCCAATGGTAGCACCTGTGCTTGACAGAAAATTTGTTAGATATTGGTCTTCGTTGAAATGCTTTTGTAGACCGCCCATCAAATCAAATTCTGCAGAATTGTATTTCAGCCAATAACTGCCAAAGCTTTCCATCACCAATAGCAAAACGTGGGGACGATTTTTTTCTGCCCAAGCATTTTTAGCAGTTTTTTGCTTGAGCAGATCCAGCGGGTCCTGTGGGACGTTGTCGAGCGGAACTTGAAAATAATCTGCGAAGGCTTGACGATAATTGTCGCCGTAGCCATAGGCTTTGAGGTTGCTATCCCAACTGCCTTTTTGCATCGACTTCAGTTCGATGGCTCGGGATAGGGCGCGAGTGCTGTTAAAGCCCAGATGATTGATAAAAGCATCTGCTGAAGTATTGGTATCCATTTCACTGAGGGGAAATAGGCCGATGGATCCACGTGCGCCTACGCCATTTAAGAAAAACAAACAAAAGAAAAAAGCGATGCTGACGGACCAAGCTAGATTCTTTTCGTCTGTGCGCAGAGATTTTATTCTAAAATAGCGTTTTAGCAAAATGAAAAGTAACCAAGTGCAGGCAAAGAGTGTTCCGAACAGCCATACCACTGGGTAGTTTTTCCACATGGTTTTTATCAATGCGACGGTGTCGTCATTGAGGAAGCCAAAGATCAGTACATTAATACGATCTTGGTAGAAGCTATAATAGTGAAGGTCGATCATATTGATGGCATTGATCAGAAAAAGGCAGAAGGTGAAGTAGGTGGCAAGCCAAACAGGGCCATAACTTGTTAAACGATCAGCCCATTTTTTTAATGCTGGCAGATTTAAAAAAACAGATGCTAGAAAAAAAATTAAAAGTGGAATGGCATTGATATAACAAAGCACCGTTAGATCAAAGCGTGCGCCCAAAATAAATGGCTGAGTCAGTGCGGTGAAGCTATAATCTTGACCGTAGAGTTTTAAGAAGGCCAAGCGCCAGAAAAAGCCGACGAACAGAAAGAAAAAATTGAGCAGCAGAATTTGTAAAATCCAGCGTAGAAACTGTTGGGTGCGCATGCCAAGGATGTCTCATGGCATGCGGTTTCTGGCAACTTAATTTCCCTTTTGCCCCTTGAGTAGAGCATCGATGGTGGAGTCTACACTTTTGTTTAAATCCACAGGGCCCGCGGCTTTTTCAGCCTTTTCAACGATAGAAACAGACCTGATGATTTTCTCATCTTTTTCAGCCGAAACTTTTAGTATAGGACCATTGGATTTTCTGCTTTTTTCAACGTACTGATGGATTTCATTGTAGTTCTTAATTTTTTTAGGAGAGAGCGAGTAATAGCCCGTCGCAACGTCAGATTCAAAAGTGATATCAACGCCGTCATCGCCCGCATCGCGAACAGATTTTACCTTGGCACTGAAGGTTTGAACTTTGACCTCTTCGGCTTCGTAAATGCTGGTTTTACCCGCTAATGCTGAAGAAGCGCTTGAAATGCTAAAAAGTACGGCCAATGCGATGGTTCTTTTCATGGTTGTCCCCTTAGTAATATGTTGCCTGGTTTTTGCTTGCGGCGCAACAAAGGCCTCAAACTGAGACATCGGCTTTATCACGCATAATGTTAACTGTTTGAAAACAGCGAAGCTTGTTGGAAGATAATCGGGTTGGATAATAATGACGTTCAACTCAACGTTAACATCTTTAGGAGAAGTGAATGAGCAACTTTAGAATTGTAGGGCTGGCTAGTGCAGCGGCACTCATGGTCTTTGCAACAGCATGTACGAAAAAATTGGATACTGACGCTAAAAAAGCCAGTTATGCAATCGGTCAACAAATTGGTTCAAACTTGAAGCAACAAAACATCGATTTCGATGCGGACGCTTTAGTAATGGCATTGAAAGATGCTTCTGCTGGTAAAAACCAGATGACTAAAGAAGAAATCCAACAGGCGATGATGAAGCTTCAAGAAGGCGCGATGAAAAAGCAAACAGAAGCTGCTGATACAAATAAAAAAGCTGGCACTGAGTATTTGGAAAAAAACAAATCGGCTGCAGGTGTAAAAGTAACTGCTAGCGGTTTGCAATACATTGTTGAAAAAGAAGGCACAGGAAAAATGCCAAACGCTAAAGACACTGTTAAATGTCACTACAAAGGGACTTTAACAAATGGCGAGCAATTCGATTCATCTTACGATCGTGGTCAACCTGCTGAGTTTCCAGTGGGCGGCGTGATTCCAGGTTGGACAGAGGCTTTGCAAATGATGAAAGTCGGCGGCAAAATGAAGCTTTTCATTCCACCTGAGCTTGCTTACGGTCCTGCTGGTCGTCCTGGTATCCCACCGAATTCAGTTCTTTTGTTTGAAGTTGAGTTGGTTGATGTCGTTGCTGCGAATGCTCCTGCTGCAAAAATTCCAGCTCCGGTTAAAGCTAAGAAGTAATGTTTGATTTAAGTCAGGACCCTTTTTCTCACCTTGAAAAGTTTCATCGCGAAGCTCGTGAGAAAAAACTAGTTGAACCAGATGCAATGACATTGGCAACGGTGGGTCCTGATGGTCAGCCCTCTGCTCGAGTGGTCTATTACAAAGGGCCAGTCCGCGGGGGGCTTTCTTTTTATACGAATTATCTAGGCCAAAAAGGCCGCGAAATAGAAGCAAATCCAAAAGTCTGTGTTAATTTTTACTGGGCCGAAATCTGGCAGCAGATCCGTGTTTACGGTATTGCTGAAAAGATGACCCGTACTGAAAGCGAAAAATATTTCGCGACACGTGCGCGTTTGAGCCAATTAGGTGCATGGGCTTCACATCAGAGCGAAGAAATCCCTGACTATCAATTTTTTCAAAACAAGTTAGATCAATACGAAATACAGTTTGCTGGTAAAGATGTTCCTTGCCCTGAATACTGGGGCGGCTATCGCATAGAGCCTACTCGCTACGAGTTTTGGTTCGGCCACGAAGGGCGCTTGCATGAGCGCTATGTTTACTCTCGTGATTCTGATCAATCATGGGTAACAAGCCTGTTATCTCCTTGAGGTTTGCCTACCTTTCTTGCCCAATGTTTAGAGCTTGTCTGAAAAGCTTGTTCAAAAGAGAAATCATGTCAAAGCTGAGAAATTTCGAGGTAAGTCGATTGTGTTTAACATTGGTTATGAGAACAGAGAGTTTCTTATCCCTAGCGGAAAATTTCAGGATTGTTGTCGCTTGCACTTAGCAGGAAGCTTGTATTCTTTCTATCTGGACTTAATTTAGGTCTTTAATGACCTAGTTTAGGTGGTGGCTTGGGCTTTGGTCTATGTCAGAGAGTAGAGAGTACTATTTTGTAGGATAATTATACTGATTTGTAGTATGATTATCCTATTAGGTAGGATGGTGGGTATGTATCAGGCTTTGTTTGGGAATGCTGTTGCTGAGAAGGTGTTGCTCTATATAGCTAATTATGGAGAGGGCTATATTAATAAGATTGCTCAAACCTATGAGGTGTCGCCAAGTCAGGTGCAAAAACAGTTGGTGCGACTCGAAGCGGGTGGGGTGTTGGTGAGTCGACTGACGGGGAATTTGCGGATTTTTACGTTCAATCCACGTTTGGCGATTCGTAAAGAGTTGCTGGCGTTGTTAGAAAAAGAACTCTCTATGCAGCCCGCTGAGATTACCCAAAAATATTATCGAGAACGCACTCGTCCGCGTCGTACGGGTAAGGTTCTGTGAGTAAAATTAATAGCAAGACTAGTTTAGAAGCGTTGGCTGGAATTGTTTCAGAACATTTGCGCGGCAAAGGTTTGCAAGTCACGCTCGTGGGTGGGGCCGTTGTTAGTATATATTCTGCCAATGAATATCAATCCCGTGATTTGGACTTCATCAGTGCAAATGATCATCGCGACTTGAGTGAGGCCATGCTTGAGTTAGGTTTTGAAAAACTCGGCAAAGATTTTATTCATCCAAAGACTGCATACACTGTAGAGTTCCCGTCGGGACCAGTGGCTATAGGTAATGAAATCCCGGTAAAGCCCGAGGGTGAAATCTCAACCAAGAGTGGTAAAGTTAAATTATTTTCACCTACACAATGTGTGATGGATCGACTTGCATGGTTTTATCATTACAGTGATCGGCAGTGTTTAGATCAAGCCTTGGCAGTGGCGAAAAATCATCAGATTAATTTGAGCAAAATTAAGAAATGGTCAGAGGGCGAGGGCTCACTAGAGAAATACGATTTTTTTGTTTCGAAATTAAAAACATAAACACAAACTTCAACTATCAAAAATTCCTTTTGGTGAGATTGCAATCACAGCCGAGATATTCTGTAAATTTTCGGAACTTGTTTGTGCCTCTTCTCGTTCTGAATTTCGCACAGTTTCATCTAAAAGTTCATTGAGCTTTATTTTGAAATTATCAAAAGAGGTCTGTGATAGCTTGGTTGTGATCAAGCGGTGCAGGTTTGTATTGTTGCGTTTTTGTTCAAGCGTG
>JANNCH010000373.1:0-5838 GCA_031386315.1 Pseudobdellovibrionaceae bacterium | reverse complement strand
CGCGCCAGCTTCTGGCCTTCAGCCGTCGCCAGATGCTTCAGCCCAAGCTGCTGAATCTGAATACTGTCATTACCAATATGAACGAAATGCTGCGGCGCCTGATCGGCGAAGATGTTGAGATACACTTCGATCTGGCGGGGTCACTCGACAGCATCAATGCTGATCCCAATCATTCCACAGACCAACCAACACACCTAGTCCACAAACCCTTAGAACAGGGGCTTCTAATGAAAGAAAGCATCGCTCCGTGATTGTGGTGCAAAATAAATGTCATGGGTCCAAATTCAGTGATGCCATCAAGTTTGGTCGCCCATTGCTTTGTGATTCGATCAATGAACCAAGTAATTAATAAAGGAAGAGTTACCAAAAGCCATTCGCGTTTTTTCATAAGCTTAAGTCTATAAGTGCAAAGTGGCGAGCGCAACTACAGTCCAGCGAAGACTTGAATCATTGGTCTGAGGTCGATACGATGAGAGTCCAGAAATAGGAAGGTCCATGTTTAGAAAAATTGCGTCAATTATGTTTATAAGTTTATGTTTTGTGCAGACTAGTCTTGGTGCAGACGTTTCTCCTTATCCTAACTTTGATAAAGAACTCAAATCTCTTGCTGCAAAGTATGGTGTTAAACTGAGTGATGTCGGGGCACGTATTACGATCGGTGAAGCAGAAAACCTTGTGACTGTTTTGGATCACGATAGTAAAAACCCGATGATTCCGGCATCTATTACAAAAGTGGCAACGGCCTCTGCCGTTTTAGCCAATTTTCAACCAGGATCAAAATTTGTAACACGCCTTCTTGCGGACGCCAAAGCGAAAGATGGTGTACTGCAAGGGGATCTTTACCTCAAAGGTGCGGGTGATCCGTCATTTGTATCTGAAAATATGTGGTTTTTGGTGAATGCATTTTTGCGTAATCAAATTCGAAAAATTGAAGGTGATATTATAGTTGATGATAGCTTGTTTGATAAAGTTCGCTATGACAGCAGTCGACAAGATAAACGTGTTGATCGTGCCTATGATGCCCCGGTAGGGGCCATGTCATTCAATTGGAATTCAGTGAATGTTTTTGTACGTCCTGCAGAAAGCGGTGAATCCGCGAAAGTTTTTGTGGATCCTGAAAATGACTACATTCGTTTGAATAATCGTACAAAAACTATTTCTGGAAACGACAACAAACTCATTGTTGATCGGGGTGAAGACAAAAAATTTGATGGTGATTTAATCACTGTGAGTGGTGGAATTGGTGTAGATAACAAAGAAATAGCGGTCTTCAAAAATATTACTCAACCTGACCTTTGGTCTGGGTACAATCTCAAATCTTTTTTAAGCCAACGTGGTGTGCAAGTTTCTGGAAAAGTTCGTAACTCAAATACCCCTGAGACTGCCCGAGTATTAGCTGAGTCCGAATCAAAGGCTATCGAGCAAATACTTGCGGATATGAATAAATTTTCAAACAACTATGTCGCTGAAATGCTAACCAAGAATATGGCGGCATTAAGAAAGACACCAGCGACCTTGGTCGATGGTGTAAAGATGCTGAACGAGCATTTGATTTCATTGGGAATTGATGAAAAACAATTCAAATTACAAAGCCCCTCGGGATTGAGTCATGAAAACAAGATGTCAGCTTTTGCAGTTTGGAAGGTTTTGCAACATTTGCGAAATGACTTCCAAGTGCAGCCCGAGTTTCTAACGTCATTACCCATAGCGGGCATCGATGGGACCCTCAAAAAACGTATGAAAAATACTGTGGCAGAGCGTTGGGTCCGGGCTAAGACTGGCTACGTTAATAATGTCGTTTCACTAGCGGGATATGCTGGACGGAAGGACGGAAAAGTCATTACATTCGCTCTCATTTACAATGGGTCTACAGATGAAACAAAAGTAAGATCGTTCTTTGATAATTTACTAACTTACCTAGTACAATAAAACGAGAGCGATGAAAAGCGCCTGCCTGCTTCGTTGGGCGCTCACAAGCTTCCCTGCGACGTACTTGGAGTACGCCTCCGGGAATCTTGTGAACGTCCGCCTTGCATTCAGGCACTTTTGATCGCTCTCTAAGTCCGTTTTGTGGAATTTCGAAAATGTAGTTTTGGGATTTTATTTTTGTTTGGTGGATATTCTTAAGTTGGATTGGCTGGAATATTTGAGAGTGTTGTTTGGGTTTTGATCTGTACCAGGAGGGTATGTTTTGAAGAAGACTGTTTTTTTAATAGCATTTGGACTTCTTATTTCTAATTTGGTTTCTGCGGAAGAATCTGCTCGTTGTATTGAAGAGAGTAGTGAAAGAACTTTTGCTGATGCGGCCACTCGTTGTGCAATTCAAAGACCTGAGCCTGATGCGGATGCGGTGATGGCTGCGACTGTTTCGCCTTTGAATGAAGATACACCTGTTGTGCATACTGAAATTTCTGGTGATAAAAGTTTAACGGACTCACGTGCTTGGCGCGCTCCTAGTTATGCCAATCAAGAAAAAACCCTTGGCTATAGTTCCACTGCCTTTGGCATTCCCAAGGGGATGGAAAAGCAAGTGCAGTTTTGGATGGATATTTATACAAAATACGGGACTGATTCTGGCGTTGTCCATGACTCTGAAAATGTAGATTTGGTTTATGAAGTTGTAGATTTTAAAGATATTGTTAGTAATGGTGGTTTAACAGTCGGCGCAAAAGAAAAATTGAAGCAAAAACGTGTCGATGAAGTTAAGAAAAAATACATCGCAATGCTTGAAAAGTTAGAAAATATAAAATCTGAAAATGACCTAAGTAATGAAAAAGAAAGAATGGTTTGGAAATACATGAATGCGTTGGATGAACCCAACAAGTTTCAAGAAGCCATGCAGAAAAATCGTATGAGATTTCAGCTTGGACAAAGTGATCGTATGCAAGCGGCGATCTTTTTTTCGGGGCGTTATTTAGAAGACATGGAAAAAATATTTCGCGAAAGTGGTTTACCCATTGAACTGACTCGGCTGGCTTTTGTTGAAAGCTCTTTCAATGTTTTGGCGCGTTCTAAGGTCGGCGCCAGTGGTCTTTGGCAAATCATGCCTTACACGGCACGTCCATATCGCTATATTTCAGCAGCAGTGGATAATCGCAACTCGCCACTAGAAGCGACGAAACTTGCTACTAAATTATTGCGCGATAACTATCGCATGCTTGATTCATGGCCCTTGGCAGTGACGGGTTGGAATCATGGACCAACAGGTGTTCGTAAAATGACCGAGTCATATAAGACTCGCAACATTGTAGAGCTTGTTGAAAATGTTCGGTCTCGCAAAAGTTTTGGTTTTGCTTCAAGAAATTTCTATGCCAGTTTTTTAGCCGCTCTTGAGGTTGAAAAAAATGCGGATAAATATTATTCCAAAGTGACTTGGTCACACCCATTGAAGGCTCAAGCTTTGAAAGTTCCAGCAGTAGTAAAATACAAAGAGCTTCTGGCGTGGTTTGATAATGATGACGAAAAAGCCCAGGTATTCAATCCTCATCTAACTAAGCAAGTTAGAAAGCAGGGACGTCCCATTCCAATTCATACCTTGGTGTTTGTGCCCACAGAAAAATATAGCAACGTTCTAGTATCACTTGCGCGCAAAGATCGTTCAGTAGCAGCAGCCGCAAAAGAAACGGCCGAGCAAATTTACAAAGTCACCCGCGGGGATACATTAGCGGGTATTGCAAAAGAGTTCGGCGTTCGTGTGCGAGATATTCTGCACCATAACGATATGGATTCGGCTAGTAAGCTTTTGCCTGGTCAGATTTTGAAGATCCCGCACTAAAGCCTTTATTCAGATCAAGGTACTTGCAAGCCAAAGTCATTATTTCTTCAATAAGCCCCTTGTCTTGAGTGAACTGGGGCTTTTCTATTCCAATGGTATTCAGTAAGCCAAAGCAGAGATTGACCAATACATAGGCAACCTTTTCCATGTCTCTACCAGGAAGATGTGGAATTTCTTGTTTGAACAATGAAACGTAATACGAATTCACTTCGCTGATATATT
This sequence comes from Pseudobdellovibrionaceae bacterium, assembly GCA_031386315.1. GTDB lineage: Bacteria > Bdellovibrionota > Bdellovibrionia > Bdellovibrionales > Bdellovibrionaceae > JANNCH01. Next base: position 1,841 of record JANNCH010000373.1, on the reverse strand, counting down.
GAGAATCTACCAAGTAGTTTTGGATAGATTGAATTTTTTGACGAAGCTCGGGTTTTGATGTCATCACATCAACCATCATTTCGATAATTCCACGGACTCTTTGTTCTGCTGGTAAAGTGTTCAGTGTTTTGACGCGTTCAGTGATTATAAGTTTGTCTTCAGAGTTGATTTTTTTGATCAGAGCAAGAACCACAGACTCTTTGTTTCCAAAAAATTGGTAGAGCGAACCAATGCTCACGCCGGCTTCTTTAGCAATTTTATCTGTTGTGATTTCATAGAAAGACTCTTGAACCATAAGCTGGGCGCATGCCTCAAGGATAGTGGCAACTGTTTGGCGAGAGCGTTCTTGAGTGGGAGATTTTAGTTGGATCTTTACTTTGGTGTCTTTATTTTTTGTCATATACGACAGAATAAGAAACCATTACAGATTTGCAAGGAGCGAATTCAAACACGATATTTACTCAGAAAGAACTTTCTGTTTGCAGTACTCTCTGTGACTGTCCGAGTTCATCCCGGGATTGATTTTTTTTGCGATGCTCACACATTCTTTTAGTGTTGGATTTTGTGCAAGTTCACCAACACAATACGATCGTGCTCGATCTTGGTTGGCTGGGTAGTTCATTTTTTCAGCGACCTTCGCGCAAGACTGTACAGTTAAGCTGCGATTGAATCTCTTCAAGCAATTCCATCGTGCATAATCGCTATTGTCGGCGTAGTTAAAACTGTTCGCAACATCGAAACACTGAGTGATTTTGAGTGGGCGTGGCAGGTCGTTCAAACAGAAAAAGCGAACCTCTTCGGCAAGAAAGCTATATTCGAGTTTATTAGCTAGCAGAATGCAATTATTAACACTAAGGGATTCACGGCTTTGCTTAATGCAAGACATAGCTGCACGGTCACGCTGTGAGGGCGTATTGCCCTGACGTGAGTTAATCAAGCAGCTTCTTAGTGCCCTTGCTGCCGACAGATTCTGAGCGAATGCGGTGGCTCCTGCGAATGTGACAAGCAGCGTGAACAGCAGTTTCATCTTCGTCTCCCGTGGAAACGTTTTGCAAGGATGAAGCCTGCTTTAAATGGATTTGAGCGCTTTGGAAGTGTCTAAGAATGAGACGTGTGACTCAAACTCTGTCACTACGTAAAAAAATACGCTGAACAACTTCGTCTTTTTTCATAAAACAGACGCCCACACCCTGGCCGTCAGTCCAAACAACCTCGGCATCCACATTATGGGTCTTTTCGAGGGAATCCAGTTCAACAGTGATATTGAGCAAATCACCTTTTTGAAATGAAATGGTCGTACCAAGAATTTCGAGGCCAGCCCCAGTAGAAGAGAGGTTTCTCATCACCGCACGCAACTTGGTTGTGTCACCGTAGATCTCGATGTCTGCGATCTCTTGCGTAGGGTATCTCTCTGCTGCCATGGATCTTCTCCTGTACGGTGGGCGGGCATTTAAAAAAGCTTCTCTCTTCGTTGGGCGTCGGCAGCGTACGTTGAACCTAGGGTTTACCTTTGGTAAAACTTACGGCTTTTCCTTCCGCCTTGATAGAAACTTTTTTAAAGGCCCGCTGTTTTGCGATCTTTCAATAGGGCTTATTTTGAAAAATCACTTACTAGTATTATTCTCGGATTTTTTTGTGAAAACTCTGAGTGAAAAGTGGTGAAATCTCAAATTGAGATCGTTTATTTCGGGACCTCATTGGGAACAAAAATGAAATCTACGGAAATAGTCGAACAAACAAACAATGGGCATGGTCAGTTTTTGATTTTGCCGATCTATTTGACTTAAACTGGCCCCCTAGATTGCTCCTGGCGAGCTCCTTGCTGATATCACCAAGCTATG
>JANNCH010000299.1:0-2712 GCA_031386315.1 Pseudobdellovibrionaceae bacterium | reverse complement strand
CACGCTTTTATCTGTCAAAAGGCCACTGTCTTTATAATATTTAGGCAGAGGCATTAAGTAAGAAACATCATTTAAATCCCAATGGGCCAAGGCCGGCATCGAAATCAGGGCCGAAACGAACAAAATTAAAGTTTTCATGGGTTAGAAAATTTCATTTATTTGACGTTGTTTCAAGATGATTAGATCAATTGATAACGAACTGACATTGGGCTGACGCGCTGGTCGACAGTCGGGGGCGTTTGTTGAGAGCGAGCCTTGTGGCTCGCTCTTTGGAATTTAAGGTTGTTCGTGCGAAAGGGGTCTGCGAGGAGCGCGGAAGTAAGTCCGCGGTGAAAGCTCCAGCAAATCGCCGAGTTCTTTCATGTAGACGCAGGCGTAGCGATCCAATTGGTAAGCAAAATAACTTTCTTCGTTACCGGCGCGCATAAGCTGGCCCCAATGATTGTTGTAAAGCGCTTGCTGCTTTTTAATAAGCTGACTGATGTTGGTGTCGATTTCAGAAATCGATTTTTGCAGAGTTTCGATTTCTGTTTCGCTGACGGCGATTTCTTTTTCTACTCGTTTGGTCATCAGATCTGTTAACTCATCTTCAAGAGGCTCTTTTTTCTTCATAAGAAGATCGATCTCTTGATTGATGGGCTCGGCTTTTTTGTTGTTTTCAATTTCAACATCAAGCTCTTCGATCACCATAGCTGTGCGCCAGTTACAGTCTTTTTTAAGGCGCAAAATATCGCCGTAAATATGATCGCCGATATAAAGGATGTCATCCCCTTGCAAATCTAAGTCAGCCGTGAATTTCTTCGCATTGCCACCTTGGTAAATGCCTGGCACAAGCTTGCCTTCCATATTTGTCATGCTGCCGTTTTCAGGATTAACGATCAAAAACTTTTGATTATCGTAAAAAAACTTTGGCTTTTGTGCCAACGTAACTACGATCTCAAATAGTTCAGACCAGGACTTTGCATCTTTTAAGAATGGATTGATGGCATAGTCCAAAAGCAATTTTGTGTAGTGAAAATCCGAATTCGTCAGAACAAAAATTTTCTTACCATGTTTGCGGAATTTTTCGATACAGCGAACCATATGTTCATCTTTGATAATGAATTTATCCAAGTTGTGTTTAACAACTTCTTTCAGGCTGCCATCACGGTGGGCTTCATCCAAAGCATCCAAAACATCATCTGCAATTTGTGCATATTCCGGGAATTTTTCTGGGAATTGATCTTTTAAATCAACGATCTGCGCAAACAAAACGGCCAGCGAGATCGAAAATGAAGTGTCGATCGCCGTATAATCTGGATTGCTTAGATCGATATAAGTCGATTTATAAAGTTTTTGGTGTGATTTAAAATCCAAGGGCTTCAAACCATGGTAGCTGGCGCGAATCGCTGTGTAGCGATTCAACTTCAGCAAATTTCCTTTTTTACGATCAATCACAAGGCCACGCACGGCAAAATTGTAGTCAAAGTTCAACTTGCGTAGATCTTCAGGATAATTTTTACCCTTGATCATTTTGTCGACCATAGTGGTGTGCGAAAGTCTTTCGAAAGCTTCACTGTTGTAGCGAATAAGTGTGTGATCCATATCCACGCCGATATAACGAACGCGTTTTAGGTTCAGGGTTCTGTTAACATATACTTTAGGCATTTAGTTGACCTTTTTTGTGGTGGGAAGATTGAGTTCATTCCAAGCCAACATTCCACCATGCATGTTGTAAACGCTCGAGAATCCATTTTGTAGTGCATAGGCAGAGGCGCGAGCAGAGCGACCTCCGGCTAGGCAAATGAATACGATAGTTTTGTCCTTTGGAAGTTCATGAAGGCGCTCGGGTAGGGTATCTAAAACAACGAGCTTTGCGCCGTCGATATGACCAAGTTCGCCGACATATTCTTCGGGTTGACGTACATCGATCATCACCACTTCATTTGACTTGGTGATGAGTTCTTTGGGGTCAATGTCATAGACATCCGCAAAGTTTGGATTTTGTACTTTCGAAAAGAATGTCGTGAAAGCTGCTGTCAAAGGGCCCTCCTGTTAAACGGTGCCAAGATTACAAGAGGTGTAGAATAGCATCTGCAACAAATTACAGCAAGCGAAGCACAGTATTATGCGCAGGTCTAAAAAACCATCTGAATGCTTTTTAAACCTGCGCAATCAAAGTTCAATTACCAGACTTGGACGCGGTCTTTTTCAGAAAGTACCATTTTATCGCCTGACTTGCATTTAAACGCCTCTGTAAAGGCAGGTTGGTGCTTCACTTGCTCGTTAATGCGGGCATAGCCTGCAGAGTGTGGGTCTGTTTTTAGCAACATAGTTAGATAATCGGGGCGGGCCACTGTGCACCAAACGCGTCCGTAGCTAACAAAGAATCTCTTTTTATCTTCGTCTGAACCTGTGCCGCCAGGAAAAGCGGCGTTGTAGGCAAATGTAAGGCCGACAAGATCCGCTATGTTTTCACCTTGTGTAAGCTTACCATTGTGACCGATTTTTTCAAATTGGTCGATCATGCGTTGGCCGCGACGACCGAACTCTTCAAGATCTGCTTTGCCCATCCACTGGCGAAGTTTTCCAGCGGCATCGTATTTTGAACCTTCGTCATCAATGCTATGACCCAATTCGTGACCAACAACCGCGCCAACGGCACCTAGATTTTCAATCACGTCGCCATCTTTATCAAAAAATGGAAACTGCAGAATTCCAATCGGCAATACG
>JANNCH010000271.1:0-7236 GCA_031386315.1 Pseudobdellovibrionaceae bacterium | reverse complement strand
AAGTGCAAACAACTGTAGCGCCCGATGGCAAATCTAGCAGATAGCTTAGCACAAATGCCAGCGACAATCCCACAAGCCCAACAATCCAAGCAAAAATCAGTTTTGAAGAAAGCTTTTCAAAAAACCGCGAAGACAATGCCGCTGGTGCAACTAAGATTGAAAACACAACCAGCACACCTGCATGCCTTGTCGAAAAGGTGATCACAATTCCAAATAAAAAATAAAAAAGAAAGTCCCACCAGAAAGTGCCCTCTTCGCCAGCTGAGGCCTGCCAAAATTTTTCCCGAAAAATCCAATGCACGATACCGACTAAAATGTAAATCACTGCTGTTTCTATAACTTGGGGCCAAGTGATAAATAAAATATTTCCAATCAATGCTTCTTTCAAATGCTCGGCACCGTGGGGAATTTTATCAGCCACCAATATCAAGGCACCACTTGCAAGTGCATAGGTCATCCCGATGAGGGCCTCTTGCGAAGTGGATTTTTCATAGCGCCTCAGTAAGGCTAGCGAAAAAGCCACCAGCAGACAAAGCCCCAGTGAAAATGACAGCCCCAAAAGCCCACCACTTTCATGAACTACAAACAAACTGATCGCCCCACCGAGGGCTGCAACCTGTGACAAACTAATATCTACAAAGATGACTTCGCGCTTTAAAACATGAAGCCCCAAATAGGCATGGATTCCGATTAATAAAAATCCCAACACCAGAGGTGCCGCCAGAAATTGCAGGGCCTGCATTAGCGGGCCCCAGCTTCAACGGCCTTTACAAGTCTTTCTATCAACTGTTCGTTTGTGACAATTCCTGATTCACCCTCTACTGATACGGGAACCCTTTCAATGCGCAAATTCGGCAAATAAGTTTTCAGCTTTGCACCGACCGCATCCTCGTAAAGATTTTCAATCAACACTAAGTTGATGTTTCTTTTTTTCATCTGTTCGATCACATCTAGCAAATGATTTGCAGTCGGTGGAATCCCCGGTTTTGGCTCTAACAACAAATGACATTGCAGAGCAAAGCGAAAACAAAAGTACGAAAAATTTTTATGATACGCAACCAGCTCGATGATATTAGTTTTTTTAAGTCGCGCTTGCCACTCTTTGGTTTTCTCTTCCATTTTCTTTTTAAATGCTTCAGCATTTTTTCTAAACTCGTCTTTTTGTGTGGGATCTAACTCACCAAGCTTTGTTGCGACAAGCAGCCCTGCTTGACCTAGCCGTATGGGGTCTAACTGAAAATGAGGATTGCCCCCTGGATGGACATCGCCGTCTGCTCTAGTGATAGAACCCTTCGAAATTTCGATGGGATCCAGCTCTGCGCCCAATTCAAAGATGCCCTCTTTTTTTGTAAGCTTCGGATTGCGAGCCCCTTGAATCAGGGGGCTTAACCAAGCCGATTCGAGCTCTAAACCTTGCGCAATGACAACATCTGTCGATCGCAATTTCACCATGAATGATGGCTTTGCTTCAATTTGATGGGGATCTTGTGTCCCCTTACCAATTGAAAAAACATCCACCTTATCTTTAGCCACTTCGCGAACAAGTGCTGCAAGATCTGGTGTCGTTGTCGCCACTTGAATTTTTGCATTCGCACTGTTCACAAACAGTGCACTCAAAACAATAAAAAATATTTTTTTCATATTAATAATCCTTTAGTATGAGTGTACTGGATGTGAGCCGATTGTGAAGTTTGCTTGTAGAAAAATTGTGTTTTCAGTGTTTTCTGCATTAGGCCCCAGCATCCCACCTTTTCGTTGATTGTATTCAAGCTTGAATGAAGAAAACTCGGACGGCATATAGACCAGATTCACAGAATTTCGATTTACATAGCCATCTGGCAAGCTAGCGGGGTCAAAAGTTTTTTCGACTTTCAAATTATCATAACGATAAAAAGCCGCCCAATGTTCTACAAATTGATATTGCAAAAGACTCGTGATTCCCGACGATACCTCGTCGTCAATGGCTAATTCTTGGCTTTGGCGGCGTGATAAATATTCTGTGGTCCAGGTCAACGATTGATAGCGTCCCCCCTCATTGGGTCTCCATTTAAAAGTTAAATCCGCACCTGTAATTGTTGTGTCGCCCTTGAGCGAGTTCGCTCCTGTTGCGTAAGAAATCCCCGCCTCAAGAGTTAAAGCACCAGAAATATCCAAAAGATTTTTCCAATGAACAATGCCAACATCATCACTAGCCGATGTCGAATTGAACTGTGAGTTCTCGCCATCACCACGTAGCGCCTGTAAAGTCAGTTCGCTGTACCAAGAACTTGGCAGAAGAATAGCCGCCGAAATCCCTGCATCGTTGAGTCCTTCATCCCCTAACAAAGCTTGATTCGTCAAAGCAGGCTGTACAAAGGGATATGCGTGTGAATGCAGTAAGTTCTGCTTTCCAACAAAGGCTTTGAATTTACCTAGTTTCAACGTAACAAACGGCAAGCTGATAGATTCAACATAAAGTTCTTCTGGTTCGAGCACCCATTTTTCTTCGATCTTTGTGCCAGTACTTTCAAATTCTGGATGCACTGCTAGCAAAATATTGAGCTTTGTGTAGGGATCCACATCTGAATAGAACTGCAGTTCAACCTCTTGCAGATTGAAACCATTCGGGTTCTGATCGGGGTTAGCGAGATCTTTATCACCTTTATGAAAGTTTGAATTTTGATACAAAAACAAAGTATTGGCACTAATGTTCGGAGCTTTCAAAGACCCATCGACGGCCAAGGCGCGGATAGATGTAAAAATACAAATGACTGCAAACAGTAAAGGCATAGGTTTATTCCTTTTTTTAAAAATTGAATTTGGCATATTAATGCCGCTTTTTATAAGGCCTTGGGTAGGTCCGGAGTAGGTCGAATTTAAATGTTCGTGCGTGGTGGTCGACGCAGTGTCTGCAAATCAGGGCTCGGCAGTTGAGTTTCGTTCTTCAATGAATATTCGAACGAAAATGTCCGCATGGCATTCACAACGATGACTGGTCGAACAAACATCAGGGCAGCCCCAAAGATTGCCTGTGCACCATGACATTCGTCATCAGCAGTTTGAGCACGTACAGAAATTTTATCTGAAAATTTTTGAAAGATCTTTTCTATTTTAAATTCATGGATATGAGCAAATTCGTGACAATCTGTGGGGGCACCCGACACAAAAGCTGTTTTCAGCAACAACGTGCTAAAAACGAACAAAAGAATGAATGAAACAAAACTCTGGCCTGGGCGCATATTTCAGAAATAGGCCTGTACATGATAAGAGTCAAGATTGTTTGCCGATGAGGCGTCGAATACACCTTTGCTTAAAGACGAAGCTCTGCGTCGAAATCGCCACAATCCTCGATCAATTCGAACGGCTCTATAAAGCAATAGGTAAAATTCTTGTCCAGACATGGGCCAGGTCCAGTTTAATTTTACAAAGATCTTCATATAATAAATCCCTTACCTAGGAGATTCTATGAATTTATTAAAGGCTTTTGTCTGTCTTGCTTTATTAATATTCGCATCAACAGAATCTCAAGCAAGTCATTGCAAAACACAATTGAAGAACAAACAAATCGCTATGGATGCAATTGCATCTAACATCGCAAATGCAAACACAACAAGAACTCCGCAGGGTGGGCCTTACCAACGCAAAGATTTTAGATGTGAAAACGAAAAGTGCGAAATCATCACTATGGATGCAAATGCAGCCATAACATACTTACCGGGACACCCCGACGCTGACAGTTTTGGCTATGTTCAATTTCCTAACATTGATCTTGATGAAGAAGTTTCAACAATGGTCGAACTTCAGCGTGATTACGAATCCATAGCAGCAAGCTGCAAATAGCCTATCAATAGGCACTACTTACGAAAGAAATATTTGAAAAATTCTGATTCAAGTTATTTTTTGGATCTTGGATTTTACAATGTAAAAGTCTATTGATCACAAATCGTTGACTCAAATGGCAAGAATTCTACTATCAAACCATGAAAACATTTTTAATTTTTTGTCTTGTTACTTGTGTTTTGAACTTGCTGTGTTCATGCAGAACGAGTGTTCGTTCCAATGAAGAATTTGATATCAACTTAGACCATAAGTCTAAGCTCAAAAAAATCTGCGAAAAATACAGTCTTTTTGTATCAGATCTAGACGAGCTACACTGGTCCCTAACGAACTAAGAGCTTCGATCGCTATTGGAACGAGATCGAGAAAATCTGATCAGGGCTACCAAGATTCAAAAAGTAAATACTCATTCTTTTATTTTTTGATTCAAAAAATTTACCCGTAGAATCTGACATTATCAAGTCTACCGCAATTGACTGAGCCATTTCATCTTTGGCTTTAAAGTGAACGGCTTTGCTGACACGGTCTAATTGACTATAGGCCGACTTGTATACATTCATCGTACATGAGCTAGGGCCACCGACCTCTTTGCCAATACTACAGGCCAGATCGAAAAGTGGAAGACCCGAGGTCTGGTTGAAGGATAAAAACTTCTTGTAGCTGCTACCGCTGTCAGCTTCAGTTGTATTCATAGCTGCGTACAATTGAGCGGCATCATCATCTTGACCTTGAATGACTAAAACAGCCTTCATCGGAGTAAACAAAGCAGCAACCTCAGCCTGGCTTTGAGAACAAACAAAGTAAACAGAAAGAACCGCAAAAAATATTTTCAACATAGATTTCTCCGCGTTAATTGACTCGACTAATATACAAAAGTATTTCATCGAAAATTCATGAATTCAAGAGAGAAATGCTAATACATTCACTATTAGACAATGAGTTCATTTAACACAAAATGTTGCAAACATCACAATCGATACCAATGTTGTTTAAGTTGACTTACCAAACAACACAAACCGTTCTGCGCCGTAAAATCGAAATCTCTACAAGTTTACAAAGTAAAATATGTCTGTGTGCATTTTTGCTCGCAATCGCTGGCAACCTGCACGCTTCTATTTTAGTATAGGTTTGCAAAAGAGAGATTTTATAAATCACTATGTCTATTGCTTTTTTTAGCATCAGCTGTTCAAGTGCGAAAAAAGTTGATTCAAATAAAAATGAAATACAAACGAAATGGTGACCCACAGCACTCTGCCATCTCAAGCCCATGCATAAGAATCAATGTAGATTTATTAGATGATCAAAATAATGTTATTACCTCGACCTCAAACAATGAAAACGGCGATTTTCAATTTTTTATAGCTTCCGGGAAATCCTATCTTATCCAGGTCTCGGACCAAAAGGGACGAAGTGCCATGCTAAATAAAAAATTCGGTCGACAGGCAAATGTTTCTATTTTTTTAAAGCCCTAGATATGTGAAGAAAAAATCTGCACTTATTTAAATAATGATAATGCGATTAGTACGACCACTACGATTGCAAAGCCTACAGCGAAACCTTTAAGATAACTCTTCATCCGAATTTGATCCTATCTTTTAAGAATTTTATTTCCAATGAAATCTTAATGCACCGTTTGTAAATAGCAATATTTATACAACAATCTCTGTAGAATTATATCCGGCTAAAAATACTCGGGCTAAGTCTCTGGATGCTCTAATTTTAACCACTCAATTCCCAATTGAAATCAATCGAGACACCAAAATTTTTGCTATTTTTCTCTATCAAAGAAGAATTCTGGACGGTGAGGCCACGTATAAGCCATCCATTCAAAGATGAACTTTAAGATCATGACCCTCTTATGCTGTTCGCTTAAACATTTTCGAAAAATCATGATTCGGAAATGCATGTGTGATTTTTTCTAGCGTTTCGAGAGTTGTATCCTCACCCGCCTCTAAGCGTTGGAACTGTCTTAGTGTAATACCAACTCTATTTGCGGCTTCACTCTGCGTGATTCCATCAGCACTTCTTGCCATCTTCAGCATCGCAGCTAACTTTGCCGTGAGATGAAGTAAGTCGGTATCAAAAACAGAGAGGCTGGCATTTTCAAAAGAGTACCCCACGACTTTGTCATTTTTTTCCGATTTAAAAACCGTAGTGGTGTCATTAACTTCATCCCCATAGTTTTCTTCACGAGAAAAGAATATTTCCATATAATCGATGTCTTTGTCGTAATTGATATTCATGCTACTTCCCTTCTCTCGAAAAAAGCGTTTCACCAGTTTTCAAACTACTCACCGTCGCAGCTGAGCTAACAAAACACTTGCCTTCAATATCCTTTACAATCACACAGCAGTACCGTGTTTTTATCGTCGTAGCCCTTAGTTGATAAAAAAGCTCTGCTTTGGAGCTGTACCTGCTTCGTCTCACTTCATCTGGGTCGCGCAAAGTGCGTTCAATAGCATCTATCGTTATCTCGGGATGTCCCTCTTGAACGTGCATCCAAGATTCATCTGATAAAATGATTTTTCGACCTTTATAGTCCGTAAAATACATTCCCTACTCCTTTATACGACATATATGTCGCATTGTCAATATTGCTTTAGTCTTATCTCAACAGCAAAAAGAGGAAGGAATTGGCAGAAGTTGATATAGTTTGACTTGAAGACCCGTCTTCACTAAGAATGATTACTCCCTAGGGTGATGTGGCCGAGGGGTTAGGCACGGCTCTGCAAAAGCTGTTACATCGGTTCAAGTCCGGTCATCACCTCCAACTTTTATCTCAACTGATTGCATAAACTAATCGCGCAACACCAGTTTTCAATGGCTTAGCAGGTACGCTCTGTTGAAATGGTATTTTAATGTTCGCTAATCCAAGCCCTTCAATCTTTCAAAGTTGCGCCAACTTAGCTCTAAGGCCTCTTCCAAATGCTTCTTGCCAATGATTAAGGCCGCATCTAGATCCGCAATACTGTGTGCGACTCGAAGCGTTGAAAGCTCGCGACGGCGGGATGAGAACTCTTTCGGCAACAAATGCTCGACTGAAAAACGATCCATTTGTTTCAATAAAATGTCTCGAGTCTCGAATGCATTTTCTTTTAAACGCTCGCCTTGAAACTTTCGTGCTGCCTCAACTTTGAGCAGAATTTGTTCGCCGCTCACTCCTTGAACATTTTTGTATTTTTCGGTGAAAAATAAAATTTGAAATCGATCGGCCAAGGGCCCTGACAAACGATTCACATAATCCTTGCATCGCTGTAAAGATCGCGAACAATTCACGCGTATTTTTGGAGTCCAATCCCCGCATGGGCAAAGGTTTGTGCAAGCCACAACCTGCGCCTTGGCCGGGAACTCGGCTACCTTACCACTGCGACTGAGGCGAATCATGCCCTCTTCCATGGGTTCACGCAGGGCCTCTTGAGC
>JANNCH010000178.1:0-2158 GCA_031386315.1 Pseudobdellovibrionaceae bacterium | reverse complement strand
GAGTTCGGCCTGGCACTCGGCTTCGCCGCGGCCAGGGGAAAGGGTCACCTGGAGCGCGACCGATAGCCGAACCAGAATCTGAGCATTCTTCTGTATCTCTGAGCCCTGCATGGCGTTTCTTGCCACTTCGAGGATCGTCTTGCAGGTCTTGTGGGGCTGCTCCGCCTTTTCCGTGACGGCGATGCTCGAGAGCTCCTGGGTGACCGCGACGATCTTTTCCAGATCGCTCTTGGCGACTCGCGCAAAATACTGCCTTCTTACTTCCGCGCCAACCCCCGACCAAGTGTGACGAACTTCCAGCGTGCCCGCTTCGCCAAACTTAGGAACGGCATATTTCTCACCTAGCTCGTCACGGGTCAGCTCAGCAATGTTAGGCGTTTGGATGGTCGTCAATGCGTTGCTGTCTTTGGCCGCGATCAATACATCGAAACCTTCGTAGGGTTGCCCGAGCGCATCTAGGCGCCCTACCTGCCCCTGCCGAGTCGGATCAAGAAAATAAGATCTATTGTTGTGCACTACACGAACGATGGCGTGATCGAAGACATAAGGCGACGGTAATCCCTTTGCGAATCCCTTCTGCTCTCTTGTAGATACCAAAACGGGATCCGCCTGTATACCTAGCTCCCGAAGGATCTCTATCAACAGAAAAGACTTGTCTTTGCAGTCGCCGTATCTGCGGGCCATCGTCTGAGCGGGTTGGTACGGGCGGTGTGAACTTTCATCCAAAGAAACTGAAAAGTACCGAACTTCCTTTTGCACCCAAGTCAACGCCGCCACGATGCGCTTGGCGGTATCTGCTTCGGCCTTAAGTTCTTTGACGAGAGTGTCTATCTCTGGTGGAAGTTGCGAACTTCTCACGAACAACGCACTCGCCCAGTTTGAAACGTCAGACCAACTTCCGAACTCAGAAAACTGAATCCTACGATCCACCTGGAAGTAAATCGGTACCTGTGGCTCGAAATTCAACGCTGGCATGGCACGCTCCTGCCATTGCAAACGCCTCAGCGGTCCAACAACACTGGAAACAGGTTCAACGGTAGTGCGATTTTTATCACTCACGAACCTCCAAGTGATAGGCCGGCCCACCGTATGATTTAGCGTAACGCGACGCAGCTCCGTAGGTATTCCCTGATCCCAAGATGCAACGCTAACGAACTTTCCGCCAAGGACTGGGTTGGCTCCATCAACGGAATAGGCAAATTCCACACTATCGCCTACGCGAATGTCTTCCATAAGAATCGATGCCGTGACCATGCCTGTATAGATGCCATCATCCAGTCGATCCTCCCGCTGTAGAAAACGGATTTTTGCGGGCATCAACTGATCAACATACTTGCCGTTGCGCCATACACCCAACCGGTGCAGCTTGACTTGCTGATATCCGCTCTGAAACTCTATTGCTAGCTGTCCTAGGCTTTCGAGTACGGATGCCTGATTGACAAGCCAAACCCGGTGAATGAACAGGCTTTCCCGATCGGCAGCCAAATATTGTGTGTCTGTTAGCCTTAAGACAGCGGGTGCATTGTTTGTTGACTCCGGGATCGTGGACACAGGATCAACCCAAGACGGCAGCGCGGCACTTCGCTCGAATTTTTCCGCCGCGACACGCACTTCTTTGACAACTTCGTCGCTAGGATTCCCCTGCGCGAGCACATTAACTTGCATACTGCCCACAATAAGGCAAGCAAGTACGCTGAACTTAGTCCAATTCCAGAATATATTTCCCATCACTTCAAGCCTCTCTTTTGCATTAGGAGCATTTTATAGAAACGGGCCGATACGACCACGACGGACGTATTTCGATGCTCTGAGTTCCGGATTTGAGGACAACCGTGATGTAGGGGTACTCTGCACGCCCGCTCAGTCAGATTCCCTTTGCAAAACAGTTTTGAGCCAGAGTGCCCCCAGATTTGGGCAGCGGCGCGCTCGTGCAGGAGCTGGTGGCGCGTGGGGACGATGCCGCTTTGCTTACATGCCCTCTATGCACAGCGAATCCATCGTGGTGCACCAAGAGGCGCTGCGCCTGTTTGCGCAAGCCGGCCTAGAAGACAACCTGCGCTTCGAACGCAGCCACCTAGCCATCCTAGAGCGCTTCAAACGCTACCCCCACCGCAACGCCATCCTCGGCCGAGCGTCTACGCCGGAAGAACTGGCGTTT
>JANNCH010000147.1:0-17036 GCA_031386315.1 Pseudobdellovibrionaceae bacterium | reverse complement strand
CAACAAGTGACAGTGATTGAACTCGACCACGGATGGAAGAGAAAACCGGGGAAATGAAATCGATGGAAAGCGCGGCAGAGGCACCTGAAGGTCTCTATTATAAAAGTTATTTCGTATTGATTGGATTTAATGATGCGTTGTATGTTCGGGATACATTGGTCACTAGGGCAGGTTAAGGTAGAATCCATTAGGGGGTACTTTTGGTAATAATTTTGAATGGCACTTCTAGCTCGGGAAAATCCTCTATCTTAGAAAAGATCTGTGATTTTTCAGACGACTTATATAGTCCGTTCTCCTCAGACAAAATTGTTTGCGGCTCACTTTCCCATAAAATAGACTTTGAAAACTCTGAAGATTTTAAAATAATTGACGCCTCTTACTCTGCCTTTCGCAAAAGCTTAGGAGTATTTGCCAGCCATATACCCTATATAATTCTTGATGATGTGATTTGGAAAAGTGAAAGTTTACATGAGATCATAGAATCATTTAAGACAGTTGACTGTTTTTTTGTACACGTTACGGCACCTATAAATATTATCGAAAAAAGAGAGCAAGCTCGTACTGATCGAAAGCCTGGAACAGCAAGAAGCCAATACGATTTCATTTCTCATCTATCTTATGATTTTGTTGTCGACTCAAGCCAACAAACACCATCTGAAGCTGCACAATCTATTCTTCAAAATTTGAAGCCTGGCAATGCTATAAAGAATTTAGCACAAACGATGGCTCTTTAGCCCTAGTCTGCAATAATAGTTCTGCTCGTCAAAGCTCAGACTTCCGACTATAAAAACCAAAGTCCAACCTCCAAAATCGACAGTTTTCCATTAGTGCAGAATGAGGTGCCTTGGCTAACTGGCATGGGGCCACCGTAAGCCCTGATTTATTACGCAGCGTAGTGCAAAAAGTAACGGCGTACCTCCGGGTTTTCTGCTACAACCCAGGGCGGTGGCTACTTATATGGATTTAAAAATCACAGTTCGAAAAAAAATGATGGATCTGATGGCTGTGCGCGATCACTCCGAGCAAGAACTGCGCGCAAAGCTTGAACAGAAATTTCATGGGGCAGATGACGCCTCTGAGGCCATTGAAGCGGCCATCGAGTATGCCCAACAGAACAACTGGCTTGGCAATCCCGCGGCCCTTTCTGAAAAGACCGCTGAAGAGCTTCACCGCAAGCACAAAGGCATTTTGTTCATTAACAATTATCTCGAACAAAAATGTTTACCTCCTGTTTTGACAGATGATGATTTGGAGCTTGAAAAGGCTCTGCACCTTGTGAAAAATAAGTACCGCGAAGAAGACTTGAAATACGAAGCAGATCGCATCGCTCGTTTTCTTACATCCCGTGGATTCGATACCGAGACCGTTAGAAAGGTTATTTATGAAAAGCTTTGAAGTTAGAAACGCCTACATCAATTACTTCAAAAAGAATGGGCACACACACATCGCCTCTTCTAGTTTGATTCCAGAGAATGATCCCACATTGCTCTTTGCCAATGCAGGGATGAATCAATTTAAAAACACTTTCTTGGGTTTAGAAAAACGTGACTATGTTCGCGCTGTGACTTCGCAGAAATGTGTGCGTGCCGGCGGCAAGCACAATGACTTAGAAAACGTTGGCTTTACGGCCCGTCACCACACTTTTTTTGAAATGCTTGGGAACTTTTCTTTCGGTGATTATTTTAAAAAAGATGCCATTCGTTTCGCATGGGAATTCTTAACGAAGGAACTCGCCATCCCGAAAGAGAAACTTTATGTTACAGTCCATATCTCGGATGATGAAGCCGCTGATATCTGGCACACACAAGAGGGAATCCCTCGCGAGCGTATCTTCCGTTTTGATAAAGATAATTTCTGGAAAATGGGCGACACCGGTCCTTGCGGTCCTTGCACCGAAATCTTTTATGATCACGGTCCTAAAGCTGGCAAGATCGCCGATCCTTTCAAGGGCATCGAAGCCGGTGAAGACAGATTTGTTGAGATCTGGAATTTGGTATTCATGCAATACTTTGAAAACCCTCCAGGCACACTGACTCCGCTACCAAAACCTTCGGTCGATACGGGCTCTGGCTTAGAGCGCGTTGTTGCAGCTATGCAGGGCAAACTGAATAACTACGACACAGATTTGTTCCAACCGATGATCGAGCGCGCTTGCAAAATTGCCAACGTTCAATACATCACCGACTCTGATGTTCTTGCAAAAGATAATAAGGCCTCTGAAATCACAGCGGCTTTACGAGTTCTGGCTGATCATTGTCGCTCGACAAGTTTCTTAATTGCTGATGGCGCCACACCTGCCAACGAGGGACGTGGTTATGTTTTACGACGTATCATGCGCCGTGCGATTCGGTATGGTCGCAAATTATCAGACCATCAATCTTTGATGCCCGCAATGGCCGAGGCATTGATTGAAACCATGGGTGATGTTTATCCGGAATTAAAAACCCGTCGCGAGCATATCCTCACTACAATCCGTGATGAAGAAGAACGTTTCGTTACCACTTTGGATAACGGAACTAGCATTCTTGCAGACGAGATTAAAAAAGCAAAAGCTTCAGGCAAAAAAGAACTTTCTGGCGAAATCGTTTTCAGAATGTATGATACCTATGGCTTCCCGGCGGATCTCACTCGAGTGATCGCCAACGAACAAGGCATCGAAGTGAACGACGAGGCCTTCGAAAAAGAAATGGACGCAAACCGCGCAAAATCCAAAGCTTCATGGAAAGGCAAATCCATGGGCGCCGATGAGCAGCACATTATCAAGTTTGCCAAAGACTATTCGGCTTTGGGCAAAAATGTAAACTTTCAAGGTTATGTTGATTTTGTCGGCTCTGGCAAAATTCAAAGTCTTTCAAATGGTCAAGCCGCCGTGACAGAGCTAAAAGCTGGTGACTTAGGCATAGTCATTCTAGATAGCACCACAATGTATGCCGAGGGTGGAGGCCAAGCCGGTGACCAAGGTTATCTGACAGTCGGCAATAGCCGCGCACATGTTTTGAACACAACGAAGGTAGATGACATCATCATTCACCATATCGAAGTGGAAACAGGATCCCTCAAAATCGACGATGCCGTGCAAACCGGAGTGAAAGAAGTTGAGCGCCGCAATACGGCCAGCAATCACTCGGCGACTCACTTGCTGCATTCAGCCCTCAGAAAAGTTTTAGGCACGCATGTGACTCAGGCAGGTTCATTGGTAGACTCGCAAAAAACTCGTTTTGATTTTACCCATAACAAACCGATCACAGCGGAAGAAATCACGCGCATTGAAAATTTAGTAAACGAGCAAATCGCACTCGCGAATGATGTCAAAGTTGAAGTGATGGGTCCAAAAGAGGCTGTGGCTGCTGGCGCAATGGCTTTGTTCGGCGAAAAATACGGCGATAAAGTCCGCGTTCTGACAATGGGTGATTTTTCATGCGAGCTATGTGGCGGGACCCACGTTAAGAACACGGCGCAGATTCGTTTTTTTAAAATCATCTCTGAAAGCGGCGTCAGCTCGGGTGTTCGACGTGTCGAAGCCACCACCGGAGACGGCGCGATCAAGTATGCAAACAATGCCATCAAACATTTAGACGATGCCCTTGAAGCTGCGGGTCTGCAGCGCAGTCCTCATTATTTGAAACATCTCGAGACAACCGGCGAGACAGCAACACTTGCTCACCGTATCGAGACCTACAAAGAGCAAACCAAGCAACTTGAAAAAGAGATCAAAAAAATTCAGGGTGGCCAAATCAATATTGATGAGCTTGCGGCAAAAGCCCAGGGCTTTAAAACCAAATCAGGCATTCAAGGCAAACTAGCCTTGGTCGATCTTGGTCTAGACGATCGCGAAGTTTTAGCGCAGGTGACTGATCATTTGAAAAATAAAATTCAGAGCGGTATCGTGGTAGTCGTTGGCCAAGGTGCAGATTCAAACCCGGTGATCATCAGTGTTACTAAAGATATCACTGCTGATTTTAAAGCGGGTGAT
Source organism: Pseudobdellovibrionaceae bacterium (assembly GCA_031386315.1). Taxonomy (GTDB): domain Bacteria; phylum Bdellovibrionota; class Bdellovibrionia; order Bdellovibrionales; family Bdellovibrionaceae; genus JANNCH01. Next base: position 13,063 of record JANNCH010000147.1, on the reverse strand, counting down.
CTTTTGAAAGAAGTCGCTGCTATTATGGGTGGTAAAGGCGGCGGACGTCCAGACTTTGCTCAAGGCGCCGCTCCGGATCGCACAAAGCTTGCAGAAGCATTTAAAAAAGTACAAGCCCTCGTTGGGGTTTAAAATACAAAAATTGCTGAGCATCATGCTAAAACGGCAGTTCTGAGAAAGTACTCTCAGAACTCTTTAAAAATTTAGGAGATGCATTAAGATAATAACTAAGCGAGCTAGGCTTAAGTCCTAATACCGACCAAGACTTGCTGGCTCGCGCAAAAGAGTACAAACTATAGCTAACGCTATGAAATATATCATTGTTCTGGAAGACGAACCGAGCTTTAAAAAAGACCTCTTAGATGTTATCAAGAGTATTGATTCCCAATTGCAGGTTCGTTTTTTTAATACACTAGCAAAATTTCACGAGTGGATGAAGGATGCGATGATAAAAGGTCCGCTTTCTTTAGCAGAAGGCGACACCCCCGCAGCGGCAGATGATGAGCTACGTTTGATCATTTCAAAAAATGAACTACTTGGTACGCACAATATTGAACTGATTCGCAGAACCCAAGAATTTTTGTTACGAAAAAAATTCTGCCTTCCCACTCAACCCACGGCTTTTATTGTAACTGCATTTGATAGCCCGGACTTTCAAGTCGCCGAAGCCGAAGATGCCATTATTAGCAATGTTATCTTTAAGCCCTTCGATAAACTGATCTTAAAACAACATTTTGAATTTGCTCTCGGTGGTAATCAGCCACTGGATGGCAGTACGATTTCAGCCATCGAAGTCAGCGACAAAGTAGAAATGCTTAAGCGCGGTCAGTACGAATCAATTTCAGAAATCGGCTTCAATTCAGTCAGCAATATCCAAATGGGTATCGGCACTTTGACGAAATACTATGCAAAAATTTTTGAGGCAGATTCTCGAAAAAGTATTTATGCAGTCTGTACATCGAGTATAAAAAAAGGTCACGACATATTCGCCAATGAATTTCATTTTTATTCTGCCGAAACGGCTCAGATTACAAAAATTAGAAATCATATTCTGCAAAATGGAAACGTTCAGAATGTCCCTATTTTTAAAAAAGCCGGGCAGCCCATGAACGTTGTCATCATAAATGACCACTCTGTGAGCTTGCACGAAATCAAAACTATTCTACAAGACAAGTTCGTGCGCGTGACGATTTTTCCATATGCCAATGCCGAACAGCTGGCTGCAGACTTGCCAAATATTCCGACCAAGATCGACTGTGTTTTTGCCAGCTATGAATTGTTTGAAATAGATAAAGAAAAGAAATGGGAAGTCTTTTGTGCCACATTTCAAGAAGAGGCCAAAAAGCGCGGCACACCTAACGAAAAAAATCCGGATTTATTTATCATAGCAAAAAAGAAAATTTCTTCCGAAATTTTTAAAGATTTTCATTCATTCACCAAAGATATTTTCTTTTCGCCGGTAGATCGCAACTACGCAATGAAGAAAATTTCTTCGTATTACGACACTTTGGCTTTACAAAAATCATCCAGCGTTTCAACGATTCAAGAAACTGCAAAGATGAAAATAGCGACCTCTGCCGATATTAAACAAATTTCTGAAGCAGGACTTGTGATGAACTATCACAGGCGCATCGAAATTGGTGCCTTCCGTGAGTTTATTTTACTACGCGAAAGCGAAGACGAAAGCCCCGTAATCACAGCTGTTTGTAATTATAATGAAGAACACAAAGATGGCAAAGCCATCGTGAACTCAAATCATTTTATATTTTTTGGGATGCGAGATCATTTCTTGAAGCATATCCGCCTATGGATACGCGAGACCTATATACGCAACAAAGGCGAAGAGTCTTAGTACGACTCAAAATAAATTTAAGCGGTCTATTGAACCGCATCGAAGTTGCAACTTTTTAAATTGGAAACGACATCACTTAAAAAAGATTTGAGCTTCACAGAGCTTACTTTTTCTAGGTCCGCACCTTTGTGACAACCCGAAAATTTTTCGCCTAAGGCTACTTCTTTTTCAGTGAAATGAAGTTTGGCATATGGATAACTATAATCCATCGTACATATTCTATCTGGATTTGAGTCCTCGATGGCCTCATAAAGCTGAGCATGGGCCAAAAGATCTTCAAGAACACTGATCTGCTCGCTGCCCAGGCAAAACTCTTTGCTTGAGTCAATTTCACCATTACCTAGTAAGACATTAATCACACCAGTCTGTGTATTCACTCTCAGGCTATATGAATTCATTGATTTATTAGAATTGCCATCCACATTCAAATCAACAAATGGTGAATTTGGAATTTCAACGGCCACCGCTTTACTTGGTACCAATGTAGAAACCGGAGCCTGCATGACAGGATTCTCTTGCGAAGAGGCATCAAGGCTTCCCGTTCCGTTCAAATTTGGCTTTGAACAATTTTGAAAAGAGATAATAAGGCCGCCCATAGCAATTGCCACTACCCACTTTTTCATAAGAATCCCCCTACAATTAGTATCAACTAGACGAAGGATTTATATAAGCAAAAAGTGGTTAGCCGCTCACCTTGAGACGTTTTCATTACAGCCCATTGTCTTGCTTAAAGATCAACGTTCACTAAACCAATCTAAACTTAAGTTTAGATTGTTAAAGTTTCGCTAAGATCGCTTTAACTTATTTTTAACACTTACCGATCATATCAATATGAGAATAGCCAATCTAATTATCATCATTGCATTTGTGTCGACCACTTCGCTTGGCTTAATGGCGTGTGGTGGTAAAGAAAGCTTTGATCAGTTCGATAGCCTTACTCAAGGGGTTATTCCTTCTGGTTCTATCATCATCGCTTCTAATTCAAATGGAACCACAGGCCCTGGTATTATTTCTGTATGGACCCCAGAAGGAAATCTGGACAGAGTAATCTATGACTACACAAAGGTCATCACTGGATATGCTTCAGGTTTAGCACTATTGTCAGACGGAAACATTTTAGCTGTCAGTGATAGTGGTGGCGGCGCCAGCAATGACTTTTTGGATTTGTTTAATTACCAAACGCCTTTTGCAAATCCAATCAATTTATTTTCGTCGCTAGCATCGGGTGGCGCTACTACGTACACACGTCAAATGGCAGTGGTTACAGATTCTGTACAAAATTACTACTATGCCTTCGTTTCAGAATCTGGAAATAATCGAATTGCTCGACTTAGTTCAAACATTGCTACAACGGCTAGTGGTTTTAATTTTACGCGCGATTTTAACTTTGCAGCTAATGGTACCTGCACATTAGCAACCCCATTTGGCGTCGCACATATTCCAGGAACAAATAATCTAGGCATCGTAAGCTCGGCCGCTACGGGTCGCGTGAATGTCTACGATATTAACGGACTGTGCATTGGCAGCACTTCCATGACAAATACGCCCACAGGAATTGCCTACCATGCACTTTCAGGAAAACTTTTAGTCACTTATGCAGGTAATAGTTCAATCATGGCACATAATCCTACGACAGGCGCAGCTAGCCCAGCCACCGCGATTTACACGAGTGCCACACAAATACTAACACCAAGAGCTATCGCAACGGATTCTGAAGGCTATATTTATGTGGGCTCTGATGGTTTGGACCAAGTGATCAAGCTATACTGGGACGGGGTTTCTGCCTCAGCAACCTATATGGGTGTCGTCGTAAGAACCTCAACCTTTACTCAGAACATTACTGCAATAACGGTCGCACCATGATGATTCTCAAATCAATCATTGTCTCAATATCTGCATTTACTTGCATCAAAGCTTCTGCACTCGAAGTCATCCCTCTCAGCATTGTTGAAGAGCGTGGTTTTTTTTCACTGGGTCTTATTGTTGGCGCAGCAAAGACCGGCTTACAAAATACAAACGGCAATTATTCTGGCTATCAGACAACTAACTTTGGTGCTGATTTAGAATTGAAAATTTTTGGTAGCGGCGCCGGACAAATCGGCATTTTCGGTAGCTACATTTACGGTGACGGAAAGAATAGCAGCAATCAAAATGACAAGATTGTGTCTCAAGAAACTGCTTTGGGATTAAAGATTGGACTCAGTCCTAATTTTTATCTTTCGGGTGCAGCCACTAATAATAAATTATCACTCAGTTCAAGCAGCTCGTCGAATACTCTCTCAATTAGTCACAATATGACCAAGGTGGCCTTGGGAATTGAACTCCCCATGAGTGAAGAGTTCTTGTTTGGATTTGAAGTCAATTACCGCACGGGCCCTGTTAAGAAATCAGACAATCCTGATTTAACTAACAATACTTACTACGAAGGCTCTAGCGCTTTGATTAAGCTGATTTGGTCGCCACCATCGGTGACTAATAATTTTGGTGGCAAAAAGTCATTTCGCTAAGATCTGCACTACAATAGATTAAAAAAGGGGGCCGAGCTCACTTCATAACGTCTTTGTGCGCGGCCTTTCTCAGGGCCGGCCTGGCCCGACCCAAATACATTGTCAAATACGCTCCTGATTTTAAAGAGTTCTGAGAGTACCCTCTCAAAACTGCCGTTTGAGCCATTGGCTAAGCTAAAATAACTGAACTTCTTCGAAAACGGAGCAGCAAAGATGTTGTTGAAGGAGCTAACCCACAAATTAAAGAAAGATCCCACTCATGATCTATTGAATTGAAGCTGCTCGATTCAGGATCGGCGAGAACTGCATCCCCGCCGCACTGGTAAGTTGGTAATTACCAACCATTTTCAGCGTCCCAGAGGCAATGAGGGCGGCAGATATATTGCTTGGTGGGCTCTCCAATACACATATTCTATGGAGTTCACGGCGGCAGCTACAATAAAAAAAAGAGATGTTTCCATCTCCTTTTTGAGGTCCAAAATGTCTGACGTTTGATCTTTGCTGAGAAGTCCAGTGGTGGGCTTGCGCCCTCCACATCCTCGGCGTGACCGATCTTAACGTTTTGAGTATTGGAAGCGACGACGTGCACCGGCACGACCGTACTTTTTACGCTCAACCATACGTGGATCACGAGTAACGAATCCAAGTTTTTTAAGTTCGCCTTTGAACTCAGGGTTGAAGGCGATCAAAGCACGAGTGATACCAAGACGGATTGCTCCAGCTTGTCCAGACTCTCCGCCACCGCAAACGGTAACTTTAGCGTCGAATTTGCCGATTTGTCCGATTGCATCGAGTGCTTGCAAGATCACCATGCGTGATTGCATACGACGAAGATAATCGTCAGCTGCTTTACCATTGATAGTGATAGTGCCTTTACCAGGTTTCATGAACACGCGCGCTGCGCTTGTTTTTCTTCTGCCTGTTGCGTAGTAAACTTTTTCTGTTGCTGCTGCCATTGATTACTCCAATTATTTCTTAGAAGCGATTGTGTAAGCTTCTGGTCTTTGTGCTCCGTGAGGGTGCTCAGCGCCAGGATATGATTTTAATTTAGAGATCACGTGACGAGAAAGCTTGTTCGTAGGAAGCATCCCGCGAACGGCTTCGTGAATAATGAAAGTAGAATCTTCATTTTTCATTTCAGCTGCAGTTTTTTCTTTCAGAGATCCGAAGAAACGTGAATGGCGGAAATATTTTTTATCTTGCCACTTAGTTCCAGTCAGTTCCAATTTGTCCGTGTTGATAACGATAACAAAGTCACCAGTGTCCACGTTTGGCGTGTAGATAGCTTTGTTTTTACCACGAAGAATAGTTGCAATTTGAGTTGCGACACGACCGACACGTTGTCCGCCAGCGTCTACAATCCACCATTTGCGTTCAACTTCGACAGTTTTTGCGTGAAAAGTTTCCATTTGTGCTCCAGTTAATTGAGTCCTACGGTTTTACCGTCCGAGGCCTCGGCAATAATTAGTTTTGAGTTTTACAACGGGCTCAAATCAAATAGTTGCGGAAGGGTTGTTTTAAAGTTCTAGGCACCTAATGTCAAGGTCCTGAGGATAATAAACTCGCATCAGGTAAAGGCCCTGGGCCGGCGCCGGTGGCCCCGCCTTCGTGCGGTCTTTGAAATCGATGATCTGTTTGATTTCATTGGGCTCTCGGCCTTTTTGCTCGAGCAGCAACTGAGTACCGACGATATTACGCACCATCTGCTTCAGAAAACCACTGCCTGTGATATCGAACTGTAGAAGATCGAGTTTGCGGTAGCTCCACTGCGCTTTATAGATTTCGCGGACCGTGGTTTTGACCTCTGTCCCCACCGACTGAAAGCTCTTAAAGTCATGAATTCCCAAGACAAATTTAGAACTTTGCTTGAGATGTTCGATGTCGATGGGCTTGCGCTCCCAACCGGCGAATCGGGCCAGCAAGGCACTTTGACGATGGCGATTGAGCAGAAGATAGCGATAGGTCTTATGGGTCGCAGACAATGTCGAATGAAACTCGGGCGGAGCAATCCAGGCTTTTTTAACCACGATAGATGGTGGCAACTGCGAGTTAATGGCCCAAACCAGGTCCCATTTTTTAGCCTTATCGAACTTACGCTTTGTATCAAAGTGGCAGACCTGATTCAGGGCATGGACGCCAGCATCGGTGCGGCCTGAGGCAAACAAGTGAATGGGCTCGTCTAGAATCTTAGAAAGCGCAGCCTCTAGGATATGACCCACAGAGATCTGTCCCTTGTGTTTTTGCTTCTGCCAGCCGCAGAAATCGGTTCCATCATAAGAGACCGTGAATCGCACACGGGTTTTAATGTCTTGTTGCATAGACCGCTTCTAACAAAGATAGGGGGAATAGTCCAGCTACGCTTCCTCGGCGGAGCCGCAAGTCCTGCTACGCTTCCTCGGCGGAGCCGGTGTCCAGCTAAGCTTCCTCAGCGGGGGCTGCGTGGAGACTATTTGTCTTCTTTGGTCCCGGGGATTTCGATGGGTTTTTCGACATTGGGTGAACTGATTGCAACGGGGTTTTCATCGCCCTCTTCACCGAATGCAAAATAGATGAGCTTCAAAGAATATTTGTGGGATGAACCAGTAATGGTTTTTGATTTAAGCAAAGTAAAATCGCCCCCACCATCGTTGCGCTCGCATTTGATTTCGCTGCTATCTGAGTTAGCTTCGCAGGCAATGTCGCCGTCTTCAACTTTGCCTTTTTCTAAATTTCCGACAACATCTACAACCAGTGTATCAATACCCTCACGGTCTTCAGAGCGGAAGGTGATTTCAAGCTGACGAATTGAACCATACTCTTTTGTGAGGGCGAAAACATAACGCCCCTCAGGCACACTGACTTTTGCTTGGGCCAAAGAAAATAATGGGAGCATAAAAATTGCTGCTATAAATAATGTTTTCATTACTGTGTTCCCCCTTGAGAAACTGACTCTGAAGAGTAGCCGCTGCCGGCCCCACGGCCATTTTTGCAACTGGCATTTTTGCCAAGTCGTTGCATATAACCTCGGCGGTAATTCATGACTAGATTGCCACCTTTTATCTTATTTAAGATATCTGAACTTGAGCGATCAATCGAAGGGCAGCCCCAGCTCGTGTTGAATGGCGATTCATGCATTGGCTTGCTATCATCCGTCTGTGCATTTGAACTATTCAGTCCCACAAGTTCAACTTGGTAAGGGTCGTTCAAACCAGCTTTTCTATACCCTGGCTTCGATGACTTCGTAGGTTCAAATCGGATTTTCTGTTGGCCCGACATAAATGCACCTGTCAAAGTAGAATGCTTATTAACAACATCCAAAAAAGTCTGACCGGTGCCCATTTTAACACCGTATGTATGATACTCTCCCTGACACAAATCCACATAGTGAGCCTGAGCCCGCCCGTTACCCAGGCGAGAGTCTGTATCATTTAAAATAAATTTACCCTTCCCATTACTGGCATTCGAAAAACCTTTTTTGACACTGTTCCCGTGAGTAGAGCCCGACAAACAAGATGTATCTTGCATTTGTTCGTAGTTGTCAGAAAGGTATTGAAGCGTGTAATCCAAGGCTTCGCCATTTGGAATTGTCTTTTTAACTTTTTCACAGTTTTTAGGAGCGTCGGCGCATATCTTACTGAGGCTACTGCAATTAAAACTTCCACGGTGCATACCATAAGTGCCTGAAGTCTGCATGCTGTTTGGCTTAAAAGTTCCAGAATTATTGTAAGCCTTCATTAGTGGAGACTGTGTTTTCGTTGTAGTGGATGCCTGAAAATCGGATGCATCCCCAGATCGCGAACCGCCCGAATCACCGCTGCGCGAGCCCGATTTAGAAACATATACTTTCTTAATCGATGCAGAGTCGCCACTTCTATTTCCAGAGCTTTGGCTTGAACTTCCACTATCGCCTGCGACACCGTCTTGATCTTGTCCATACTCTGTCTGCTTAGGCTTGAACCAATTGAATGCTTCGGCCGTGCTAAGGTAGCAACCGATGCTTCCGACAATAAGAAATGTTTTTAAGAACTTTTGCATTCATTCCCCTAAAATAAAAATCGACTAGTAATCGACTGCGAAACCTAGATTCATCATGCCCGATGATAAATCCACATCTTCGGTGAAAGTCTTTACATAGCGATACTCAAAAGTAACCCAAAGATTTGATATTCCATATTCACTGGCCAAAGTGAAGGCGGTCTCGCGATCAAAAGCTGAAACGTTGAACATCGCACCAGCCGCGCCATAGGCTGCGGGGACGCCGACGCCCTTAGGGCCTTTGTCATCATCGCGCATTTCTAGCAACGCAAAATAAGTCCCGCCGCCTGCCACATAGGGCGCTAACCACTGACGATCCGTAAATTCAAGGCGATAAACAACACCTAAATTCACGGGGAATGCATAAAACGTGTATTTTTCTCGGGCTTCGCTTCCGTCTAAAAATCGACCGTTACCCTGGGCTGTGAAAAATCCAAGTCCTGCTTGAATGCCTAGCTTTCCAAAGTTTGAAAAGGGTTGCCATTCGTAATCAAACATCGCGATGGCGATGTCTTCTTGGGTGTACATGGTTTTAAAATCAGTTCCATCAGCCGCTTGAATATTTGGCGGCTGCATAACCCCAATGCGAAATGTAGAGGACTGATTGTGAGCACGGGGTTCTGTGCGATAAATATACGAGCCATCTTTTTCAATGCGAATCAAACCCTTCGCTGCCATGGGGTGCTCGATTCTTTCGACACCTTTTGAAGGTTTACCAGAGTAAGCATAGGGCTTGTAAGCTCGCACCGGCAGAGTCGCTTCAACGGGTGGGGCTTCGATCACCGGGACTCTTTCATCGTTGGCGATATTGTCAGCGTCTTCGAATTCACTGTCTTCTTGTGTGAATGGAGGTTCTTGTGGGGCCGTATCTACAGCGACCTTTGGTTTTTGTTCAAGTACACTGGCAGGCGGCTCAATAACCGGCGAGGCCTCCACATCTTCAGTGGCATTCACGTCGCTTTCAAACGAAAGAACATCTTCCTCGAGTGGCTGGTCCGGCAAAGTATTGTCGCCTTGTGCCTGCGCTTGCGTAGCTAAAATAAATACTAAACATGACAAGAGGGTTTTCAACTTCATGCTTTACGCACCCTTCTGACGATAAGAGTGATCAGCGCAGAGCCAGAAAGAAGCATTAACAAAGTTAACCAAACACCAAAGTGCAAACTTGTTTTCGCAAAAAGTAATAACGGCCACAGCGCCACACGCGCACTGGATCGTAACACTTCATTTTTTGCGATGAAGTTTGCAAACGGTGGACTGTATTTATAATAAGTTTTAACAAAGGCTTTGCCCCATGAATTATTCAAAAGATATTCGTTACGGAAATGACGGAAGGTATCGACCTCGGGTGCCATTGCGCTACCGAAGGCAGCCGTCGCGATGAAACAACTTTTATCATCGAGTAAGCCAACAACTTCGGACGGAGTTGCGCAAAGGGTGTCTTGGCCCTGCAGTGTCGTATTAGTGAAGTAGAAAATATTTCCGCCCACGTCTTGATTCGCCATGATAAAACAGTAAGTTTGCTCGTTGGTTAATCCAGTCACACGGTTGTCACTCAAGGTAGGCGGTGTCGTTGCTGTGCTTACACCCAGTGCGAAGTTTTCACTCGCATTTGTTATTGTCGCCAAAGCCGCCGTTCTGTCGCCGGCAGCATCGGAGGCAGCCGTCGCCTTGAAGAAAACTAAGCCCGAGTAATTAACTGAGCTATTCGCAGTTGCAGGGTAACTAGATATTGTTGCGAGCTCATCCGTATAAACTTTTTCATCTCCACGTTCGACCTGTACATAGCAATATCCAAGATTAGGGGCCGTCGGTGCCGGCGCGTTGGGATCTGGCGGGCAAGATTCAGATAAAATTTTTGCTGGATCTAGCGCACTGTAAACGACACGCAGAATTGTACTTTCGCCCATCGTTGATCCACCGGCCGTATCGATACCGAAAGTTAAATTGGCAGCGCCGCCACCGCCCGCCGCTGCTACATCACTACAACCAACATTCGTCGTAGCTAATTCACATAACTGCGACCACAGAATGTCGAAATCAATTTGATTTCCTGCTGGCGGTGTTGAAGGTGTAATCGTTATTTGATCAGTGCCTTCGCCTTTCACAACAATTGTTGTGGCAGCAGGTATTGCATCGGTCGACGTCAGCGTGATGTGAACTTTTAAAGCTGGATAAACACTGCGCTGATTGCATGGAAACAGTCCATTGCCCGCGCAACTGTTGCATGTGCTGACGTTGTCTTGGCTCACGCACTGGCTATCAGAGGTAATCCCGTAGCCACCGTAGATCGTTGGCTTATCTGTGCTGCCATCAACAGGTGCTGTGAACGCAGAAACACCCGTTGGAGTATTGGTCAACGAGACCGTGGCGTGGGCGAACCATGCCGTTGAAAGCATTACGAATATAATGGCGATACGTGATATGTTCACATAATTATGAGATCATAGGGCTTATCTAATGTCAAAAATTCGCTCGGCGATCTGAATACCATTTAAAGCAGCGCCTTTGCGAATATTGTCTGATACAACCCACATCAGCCACAGCTTTTTATCCTCAGGATCACGGTGGATGCGTCCAACGTAAACCGGGTCTTTACCAGACACATCTTTCGGTGTTGGATAAATAGATTTTTTTGGCTCATCCTGGACTAAGATCCCGTCAAAATTTTTCAAGGCTTCCACAATCGCATTCTGCGTCGTCTCGGTTTTCAAAGTAAACCAAACTGATTCGCTATGAGAATTCAAAGCAGGCACTCGCACTGTGAAAGCTGAAACCTTCAATTCGGGTTGCGCCAAAATTTTGCGGGTCTCTTTCATGATCTTCACTTCTTCACTGCAATAACCCTGATCATCGAACGAACCAATTTGCGGGATGCAGTTGAATAAAATCTGATGCGGAAAAGTTTTTGCAGTATGTGAAGCGTTCGTGTGATTATCAGTATGTCCCAAAAGTTCTTTGTAACCATCAAGGCCAGCGCCGCTCACCGCTTGGTAAGAACTCACGCGCACTTCAGACAATCCAAATTTATCAGCCAAGGGCTTTAAGGCCACGACCAATTGAATGGTTGAACAATTTGGATTGGCAATGATTTGTGGTTTTGATCCAGGTGGAACCAAATTACCATTCACCTCTGGCACAACCAAGTGAATGCTTGGGTCCATGCGAAAAGCCGCCGAATTATCGACAGCAAAAGCACCCGACTTCACAGCCTGCGGAGCCCACTCTTGGCTGATGTCATCGCCTGACGAAAAGAAAACAAGATCAAGTCCGTCAAAGCAACCCAATTTCAAAACTTGAATGGGCCACTCTTTGCCCAGAAGTTTAATTTTTTTACCCAATGAATTTTCACTGGCGAAAGGACGAAGCTCTTCAACTGGAAAGTGGCGTTCTTCTAAAATACTCATGAAGGTCTGTCCGACCATTCCTGTGGCACCTACGACACCGATTTTGAGGCTTCTGCCCTGGCTTGTAGTTTTTGCTGAGCTAGGATTTTTTGTCTGGTTCATTGGTTTCATCTTCCTCTACGACTAGATCATGTTCATGAGTATGTGCAGGAGCATAAACACTGGAACGAATCTTTCGCGCGCTCTTACCAAGCTTGAAGACGCCAAAAACCGCACCCAATGTCGCATAGCTCATGAAAAGCACAAACAACATAACCTCAGCTCGTAGAGCCACGACAACCAATATGCCCACACCTAGAATTAAATAACGGAATGGCAAACGTTGCTTCAAATCTAAATCTTTAAAACTGCGATAACGGAAGTTGCTGACCATCACGAAGGCTAGCAAAATAGTCATCACTAATAACGTGATACTGCCAAGGCTTTCCCATTCAAGATCTTGAAAGGCCAAAACAGAAGAGGCCACGATCCCGGCTGCCATTGGAATTGGCAAACCTTGAAAATAATTTTTTTCGACCACATTGGCTTGCACATTGAAGCGAGCCAAACGCAAGGCCCCGCAGGCACAAAAAAGAAAACAAGCAATCCAACCCAATCGACCAAAGGGATTCAAAGCCCATTGATAAAGCAAAATGGCCGGCGCCACTCCAAAGCTCACAAGATCACACAACGAATCGTACTCGGCACCGAACTTACTAGTTGAGCGAGTCAAGCGAGCTAAGCGTCCATCTAAGGTATCAAAAACCGCTGCTGCCACGATGGCATAGGCTGCTGTTAAAAAGTCTGCTTGAATGGAATAGATAACTGCAAAAAAACCGCAGAAAAGATTTCCCGTGGTCATCAAGTTCGGCAAAACATAGATGTACATTGCCAAGCGCTTGCCGTTGCCTTCGCCATTTTCCATGTTTTCGAGTGCTTGCTTGTCGGATAAGTGTTTGTCAGTTCCCATGTTGCTACCCATTTCCGTTCACTGAGATCGTGAGTGAAGTCCTCAAGTGTGATACGCAAAAACATTAGCCGATGTTAACGAAAAATCCAAAGAAATAAAAAAGGATATAAAGGCCAGTGGCGCTCAGGATGGGCAAAGTCAGATTGTCGTCCAATTTTCCGATGGGAATGAGCTCTGCAAAAGCTCCGATCAAACCGGCAAAAAGACTGACAACAACGATCCGATCCAAAAGATAATTATTAAAATGAAAAAATAAAAAACATGCGATGAGACAAACAACAAAGGCCGCCATAAAGCCTTGGATGGATTTGTGCCCAAAAATTTTGTCTTTGCC